>JBJTSS010000128.1:0-2118 GCA_046079785.1 Bacteroidota bacterium | reverse complement strand
CTAAACGACCCATAAGGTTACCTCTTTGGACCACGTCTTTGAGGGCGTTTTGGACGCATAGGGGTATATTGGCCCCGGTATGCGGTGTGGACAAGGTTCCAAAAGAAGCCACCCCATGACAGCATCCGTTCAGCTCCATTTGACGCAGAGCAACACGCGATATCAGACCCCCCATGCTCGCTCCCAGTACATGCATTGTGCTCGGAAAATGAGGGCTACCCAGGATGGCCCTGGTGCTGTCGGTTATACGCTTGACCTGTTCAAGAATCGAGATCAAGGCCAAGGCGTTTTTTTGGACCGTGGCGTGGTTGGTTTGGAAGTCCACAAAGACCACATCCATGCCTTCCCGGTCCAAGGAGTCCAAGAGAAAGGGCAAATCCCCCAATTGGGCGTAGCGGGCCGGAAAAAATCCACTGCTCATGCTGGCCCAATTGAGATCACCAAACCCGTTGCGATCACCGGGGACTTCTTCGGTGGAACCGTTTACCCAAGTCCCCCCCTCAAAACCCTCGACCAAGATCAAAGGCTGCATCAACCCAAAAGGGGTATTCCTGGACCTTTTGATAAAAGCCAAGGCTCTGCCAACCGATTGCCTTGGACTGGGATTGCATTGCGGGGTACCACTCCATAATACCCGATCTGGATGACCCATTTTGAGCTCCACCCATTGGAGGGGAATCTGGGTTACCGCATCGCCCAGGTTGAGCCCGTTGGCATGGCGCCAACGCAGTCGCAGTGTTTTAGCGCCAAAGGACGCATACGTCCATTGGATAATTTGGTTTGGAAAAATCCTCCGCCATCCCAGCCCATCATCGGTATCCAGCCAGAGTGTTGCCAACGTATCGTTGCTAACCCACAGACCTTCGGGGATGGTCAAACGCAAAAGTTGTTGGGGCCTGGTGCCGTACAGAACCTCCCGGTCCGCGACCCCTTGGACAAATCGGCGTTCAACCGACCAACCCCGCAAGACTTGGTTGGTATCCGGTCGAATAACGGTATCCAGAACCAGGTAGGGCGGTACCGAACCCGGTGGAAACCACAACGTATCCCGGATTATTAGAGGGCTCAACGCCAGACGAAGGCGATCGCTCAGGCTATCGTACGTCAAGTAACCTTGATCGATGGCAGAATCTTGAATTTCTCTGAATTTGAGGTTCATAACACGCAATTGCAAATCGGTGTTCGGAACACGCTGGTAGGTTGGTAAGTGCCATTGACCCTGGTAACGGACAGTATCGGCGTATTCGGAAATTTGGTTGGGTTGCAAGCGCAAACAGGACACTGGAGGATAGGCACCGTAATAAAAAAGTCGGTAATAATGATCCCAATCCGTAACATCAGCCGTATCCTGGCGATGGGCCGTGTAGCGATCCGGATTTAAACCGGTTGGGGATCGCATCAAGGAGAGCGGACTTCGATCCACCAGAAATTTTTCGGGAACATAGGGTTGTAGGAGGTCGTAGCGTTGGATATGCCGAATTTCGGCGGGGGTCTGGGCCAGTGACCCCGATGCAGTACTGAGTAGGCTGGCAAGGGCCAAAAGAGTGCCCTTCCAGGAAATCTTGGTTTCCATGGTTCATCGTTCGAAGCAAAAAAGAGACGCGGGGGCAGATTCAATGAGGAGTCCAAAACCACTCGGTGACCCGAAGCGGTTCCAAGACCATAAGCGTATCCAAAGGACGAGGTGTTGCGCCAGGTCCCGATGTATAGCTACCCTGAACGGATAAGGGCAATCCACCAACCCAAGGCACGGTTCGAACGGCCTGCACAGGGTTGTAAAAAAGCTCCGAATACGCTCCAACCACCAAGCTTAACAAACCACCGGGCAGCATGGACGTCAAATCCAAATGCATTCGCAACCAGGCTCTTGCCGGAACTTGGATCCGCAAATTGGTCATGGCGTAGCCGTTAACCGCGGGCATCCCGGGTGGTTGGATAAAATCAGGGGGCAGGGAATCCATCACCAAACGGAGTTGATGAGGTTGTAAATCACTAGACAGTACCTGTCTGAATTCCCCAGAATCGTTGGTGGGAATACGGACCAAGGTGTCCGTTCCATTCAAGGGCGCCGCGGCGCATACCAAGAGGCTTAGGCTTTGACCTGGCCCCCTTTCGGTC
>JBJTSS010000127.1:0-6148 GCA_046079785.1 Bacteroidota bacterium | reverse complement strand
CTCAAAATGCATCGTTTGATTGGGGTCCACCTGACAGGGCGCTTGAGCGGTTGGGCCTCGGCCAAAGACGTAATCCTCAAAGTGGCCGGTATTTTGACCGTCAAGGGGGGTACGGATGCCATTTTGGAGTACTTCGGCGATGGCGCTCGCGGATTATCCGCCACCGGCAAAGCGACCGTCTGCAATATGGGGGCCGAAATTGGAGCGACGACCTCCCTCTTTGGCTACGATGCATCCATGGCCGAATACCTCCGGGGAACAGGTCGTGCCGACTTGGCCGAATGGACCGACGCCTTGGCCGAAGAACTCAGCGGGGATCCCGAAGTCTATGCCAAGCCCCAAGATTTTTTTGACCAAGTCATCGAAATCAATCTGGACGAATTGGAACCCCACATCAACGGTCCTTTCACCCCGGATTTGGCATGGCCGATCAGCAAGTTCGCCGAAGCCGTTCGTACCAACGGTTGGCCTGCCCAATTGGATGTTGGTCTCATCGGATCTTGTACCAATTCATCCTACGAAGACCTCAGCCGCTCCGCTTCGGTTGCTGCACAAGCAGCCGCCAAAAAACTGCAGGCCCGTTCCGAATTCACCATCACTCCGGGTTCGGAATTGGTTCGTTACACGGTCGAACGGGATGGCTTGTTGGAGAAATTTGACGCCATCGGCGGGGTCGTCCTGGCCAACGCCTGCGGGCCCTGCATTGGCCAGTGGGCCAGGCATAGCGATGACCCCAACCGCAAAAACAGCATCATCACTTCCTTTAACAGGAATTTCGCCAAAAGAAACGACGGCAACCCCCATACCCATGCTTTTGTGGCATCGCCGGAAATCGTTACGGCCTTGGCCATCGCTGGCGATTTGACCTTTAACCCCCTCAAAGACTCCCTCAAGAACGCCGATGGCGACGAGGTGTATTTGGACGAACCCCAGGGTTTGTCCTTCCCGCCCCGTGGTTTTGCGGTGGAAGACGCCGGTTATCAAGCGCCGGCTGCCGATGGCTCATCGGTCACCGTGCAAGTACGTTCGGAGTCGGACCGTCTCCAATTGTTGGCGCCATTTGCGCCTTGGGAAGGTCATGACCTCACCGATCTGCGACTGCTCATCAAAGCCCAAGGGAAATGCACCACCGATCACATCTCCATGGCGGGCCCTTGGCTCAAATTCCGGGGACACCTGGACAATATTTCCAACAATATGCTTATTGGTGCCGTTAACGCTTTCAACGGCAAAACCAACCACGTTTACAACCCTTTGACTGAAGAGTACGGCCCTGTTCCCGATGTCCAACGCGCTTACAAAAGTGCAGGCATAGGGACCGTGGTGGTGGGCGACGAAAACTACGGGGAAGGCTCATCGCGCGAGCATGCGGCCATGGAACCCCGTCATTTGGGAGTTCGGGTAATCCTGGTTCGTTCATTCGCCAGGATTCACGAGACCAACCTCAAAAAACAAGGCATGTTGGCGCTGACTTTTGCCAACAAAGCAGACTACGATTTAATTCAGGAACACGACCGGATGGATTTGCTCGGTCTAACCACCATGAAACCCGGTCAACCCCTGCAATTGGTGTTAAAACACCGGGATGGTAGCCACGATACCCTGCAAGTCAATCACAGTTACAACGAAACTCAACTGGCGTGGTTCCGTGCCGGCGGTGCCCTTAACATTATTCGCGCAAGAGCCGCCCAAGTCTAAATGAATTTCCTGGATGCTGTAGCGGAACGCCTTTTGGAGGCGAATCATCCCCAAATGCATCGTGTTATGGTGGTTTTTCCATCGGTTCGGCCGGTGGAGTCGTTTCGTCGTGCCCTTGGACGGCGTTTATCCTCCCCTGCGCTCTCCCCCATTTGCCAATCTTTGGACGAATGGGTCTTTGAGAGCAGTCATCGAATCCGGCCCAACCGACTGGCCCTTCAAGAAATCTTGTACCAAGCGTACCAACAATGCGCTGAACAGGCAGGGATGATTCCCGATACCTTGGAAACCTACTTGAGTTGGTCCGGCGGGCTGCTCCAAGATTTCGAAGAAATGGATCGCCACCTCTTGGATGCCACCCGGGTTTTTGGGCATTTGCACCAACAAAAGGCCGTGGAGCTGTGGAGTCCTTCCGAAGGACGTCTCAGTGAAACGGAATCGGAATACCTCAGGTTCTATGAGATTTTGGGGGCAACCTACCAAACTTTCCGTGGTATGCTGGACCAAAGAGGATGGGCCTACCCATCCCTGGCCTTGCGATCCTGGTTGGAACAGCATGCGTTTCCCTTGGATGGCCTCCAAGATCGTGTTGACGTGGTTTACTGGGTGGGTTTTGGAAGCGTTTATCCGGGTATGCAACAACTCATCCAAAAAGGCTCGCTTTCGCTGCCCCAAATTTGGATTAACGATGCGGATGCCTATTATGCGGAGGATGCTTTGCACAGCGCCGGTCTTTTGTTACGGGAAAACCCCCTGAAGCCTTCCCCCAGCCTGATAATTCCCGATAACCTGGGGCATCGCCTTGGCAAAGGCCTACCCATATTGCACGCATGCAGTTGCCATGGGTTGACCGAACAAATTGACGAAGGTCTCGCGACGGTCTATCGTTGGTTAGACCAAGGCATTGCACCCCATCGAATTGGATGGGTCTTGTCCGATTCGTCCCAGGCTTGGCCACTGATGATGCGGTGGAATCCCGAAATTCACCCCCCGGTTTGGAACTTGCCCTTGGATTTGCGTTGGACGGCAACCTATGCATGGGCTGTTACCGCCATCGATTTGATTCAAACCTTCCATTTCACCGGCAGAGTCCCTGCCCGGGATTGGAACGGATGGATCCAAAACCCTCTATCCCACCCGGATTGGAGCACCTTGAAACCACCCGCTCAGGGTCAGGTTTTCCGCCAAGAAGCCCAGTCCTGGATGTGGCAAGGAAAGCCCCTCCTTTCGCTCAGCCAATCCGCCCATGAAAACTACCTGCACCTGGCCGACCTATCCCAAAACCTGGCAAGCGAGCATCCCGGTTTGGCAGAAATGGAACAAAATGCCTTGATGGCTTTGGCCACAATGATTCGTGAAATCGCACCCCATGTCCCCCCAATCGACAACCCATGGAACCTGTGGCGCAAACTATGGTCCCAACACCTAAGTTCGGCTTCCTTGAATCCCGGGCCCGTCGAACGTAACAGTGTGCGAATCACCACCTTGGATCGTTCCCAAGCCATGGATTTTGACTACCTCATCGTTAGTGGTGCCAACGAAGGGCAGCTCCCCAAGCCAGGGCGCTACAGCGGTTTGCTTAGTTTTGATTTGCGTCGTTCGTTCGGCCTACCGGATCCTTGGTTTCAGGAGGCTGAACAAGCCTATAGCCTATATCGTTTGTTACAACACAGTCAAGAGGTTTATTTTCTATGGTCTACCACCGGAACCGACGGTAAAGCTGCCGAAAAAAGCAGGTACCTGCAGCAACTCGAGTTGGAATACCGGGGAAGCTTCGAGCAACGAACCCGCCAAACCTTACCCGGCGCTGGGGATAACCCCTCGACCCTGCTCCTCATACCCAAAACACCCTCTGTACGTGAAATCGTGCGCGATCGTTTGGTGCAACGTCCCTTGAGCCCTTCGACCATGGCGGCCTACTTGGAATGTCCCCTGAAATTCTGGTACGGCTATGTGCGTCGTATCCGAATCCCCGAAGAAGAGTCAGCTCAATTAAACGCCGCCCAAACAGGTACACTTCTCCACCATACCCTAGAGAAACTCTTCGAACCGCACTTGGGGGCTTTGTTAACACCCGACCTGCTCCAATCCCTGGAGCCTCTGGTGGATTCCACCTGGAGGGAAAGTCAAAAAAAACATTTTCCATGGCATTCCTTTGATGAAGGCCTCAACGCCATGATTGACCGCATGGGTCAACAATTCATTCACCAATACCTACGTTCCGAGAACAAATCGGCCCAACGCAATCCCGCAACCTTGATCGAACAAGAAGGAACCCTGGAGGCAACTTGCACCGTGGATGAACAGGACATCTCTTGGCGCGGGCGCTTGGACCGACTCGAAAGTCGTCGAGGCCTGCCTCGAATTGTTGATTTCAAATCAGGTATTCTCAAAGACAACGCCGCAGAGTTAAAAATCAAAAACTTGGAAACCTGTTTCGACGGCGAACACAGCAAAGCCTTTCAATTGATGTGTTATGGCTGGATGGCCTACCGTTCGAAACCGGAACAATTCCGCCAAGGCTTGGAATTGGCGATCCTCCCCTTGCAACAAGCCGAAGGCGGGCCCCGGCTCTTGACCGTGGACGGCCAGAGCCGGTTGACCCCCGAACGCTTGGAGGAATTTGAGGAATTACTCCGGGTACCCTTGCATAACATCCTCTCCGAGAATCTTCCACTCGAAGCCACCACCAACGTGCGTAAGTGCTCCTATTGCGACTTTAACCGCATTTGCCAACGTCCCCAAGAAGACTAACGCCTTTTGTTTGTATTTTGGTCAGGTAAACGGATACCCTATGGCCCCTGTTGCCCCCTTTAACCTGACCCAATGGCTGGCCGAAAATCGGCACCTCCTTCGCCCCCCGGTCGCCAACAAGAACCTCAGCCCCCAAAGCGAGGACTATATCGTGATGGTGGTCGCCGGTCCAAATGCCCGCAAAGACTACCATTACAACGAAACCGAAGAAATTTTCTACCAGCTTGAGGGCTGGATTACAGTCAAAACCCAACAGAACGGACAATGCGTTTCCTATCGCCTTGGCCCAGGGGATTTGTTTCTTTGCCCAGCCAAAACACCGCATTCCCCGGTACGCGAAGAGGGCTCGTTGGGCTTGGTCATCGAGAGGGTTCGGGCTGGTCGCGGCTTCACCGATGGTTTGCTTTGGTTTTGCGAATCCTGCAATCACCCGCTCCACGAAGCCTACTTTGAATTGCACGATATCGAAAAAGATTTCCTGCCTCATTTCAAGGCTTTTTACACCAATCCGGAGCGCTTACGTTGCCAGGCTTGTGGTCATACCATGGAAACCGACCCACGCTTTGTTTAAACAGGTCTGGTTTGCGTTCCATTGATATCCACACCCATATCCTTCCTCGGGATTTACCTGATTGGGCATCGCGTTATGGTCCGGGCGATTGGATTTCGCTTCAACACCAAGAGGGCTCCTGTCCTGCTTGTGCCCTCATGGTCAAGGGGGATCGAGTTTTTCGAAAAATAGAAGCCAATTGCTGGGACGAAGAAGAGCGCATACGGGAAACCAACGATTTGGGTGAACACCTGCAAGTTCTCTCCACAGTTCCGGTCCTTTTTCATTATTGGGCCCCGGCCGACAACGCCCACGATACCGCCAAGTTCTTGAACGATCACCTGGCCCAAACAACCCAACGGTATCCTGGGAATTTTTTGGGGTTGGGAACCCTGCCCATGCAAGATCCCGATAGGGCTTGTCTCGAATTGGAACGATGTGTTACCGAATTGGGTTTATCGGGGGTCCAAATTGGTTCCCATATCAACGAATGGAACTTGAACGACCCTGCCCTGCATGGTTTTTATGCTCATGCCGAGGCTTTGGGGGCTGCGATTTTTGTTCACCCCTGGGATATGGTTGGCCAAGAAAAAATGGACCGGTATTGGTTACCCTGGTTGGTTGGAATGCCGGCTGAATCGGCGTTGGCCATATGTTCCATGATTTTTGGGGGCATTTTTGAGAAATTCCCTCGTTTAAGGGTGGCATTTGCCCATGGGGGAGGGTCTTTTCCAGGAGGATTGGGCCGAATTGTTCGGGGTTACGAAACCCGACCCGATTTGGTCGCCGTGGATAACCCCCACCACCCCGCCCAATATCTGGGCAAATTTTGGGTCGATTCCCTGGTGCATGACCCTCAAATGCTTCGTTACCTTATCGAAATTTTAGGCTCCAACCGGGTGGCCTTGGGGAGCGATTACCCCTTCCCGCTAGGCGAATCGCGGGCTGGTACGCTGATTCGTTCCTTGAACCTAGAAGCAGACTGCGAAAAAGATTTGTTATACCGTTCTGCCTTGCAATGGCTCAACCTTCAAGAGGATCAATTATGGGCCCCTTAGCCATCTTTGATTCCGGCCTTGGGGGAGTTTTTTTTGGATTTGGTGAAGGACCGTGAGTCCCCCAAGGATGGTTTCTCGAATTACCCCG
>JBJTSS010000126.1:0-5343 GCA_046079785.1 Bacteroidota bacterium | reverse complement strand
CGCTTTGATTTTCAGCAGTACACCAAACTGATCGGTAATTTGGTTTTGATGAGCAGGGTTCAGTACGGTTGGCTCGGGAATTATTCTTCCATAACGGGGGAGGTTCCTTTTGGCCGGTTTTATGTGGGAGGGGACGGAATTATGGGATTTGCCTTGGATGATCGGGAGTTGATCGGTCTTCGGGGGTACCAAAACAATTCGCTAACGCCCCGCGATCCGCAAACAAGCCAACTTTTGGGGGCGACAGCGTTCCAAAAGTACACCATGGAATTCCGTTACCTCTTGTCCCCGAACCCCAGCGCAACAATTTACGCCACCACTTTTTTGGAGGCGGGGAATTCGTTTCGCAAGGCAAGGCAGTTTGATCCTTTCCTGAATTATCGATCAGCGGGGGTTGGGGTAAGGGTCTTCTTGCCCATGTTCGGTCTGCTGGGCGTGGATTGGGGTTATGGGTTTGATCCGGTTCCCGGTGCAGGAGAAGTTCATAAAGGCAATGTGCATATTTCCATCGGTCAATCGTTCTAAGGGGATGAAACGCGCAATTTTTGGGGTAGGATTGGCCCTACTCGTCCAAATTTGGAGTAACCAAACCGCGTTGGCTCAGCGCTATGTCTATGTGGATACGGAATACATGCTGGCCCAAATGAGCGAGTATGCCGCCGCCCAAAGTGAGCTCAAGGTTCAGGTGGAGCGTTGGAATGCCGAAGCTGACGAAATGCGGCAAGATATTGAGCGGCTTTATCGAACCCTCAAAGCCGAAAGCCCGCTACTCACCGAAAGCATGCAAAGGGAGCGCATGGAGGAAATCAAAGCCCGCGAAGACCGGCTTTTGTCTTGGCAAAAGGAGCAGTTTGGGGAAGAAGGGGGGCTCTTCAAAAAGCAGCAGGAACTGATTCGGCCTTTGCAGGACAAAATCTACGCTGCCGTCCAGAAATATGCCCGTGATAAAAGCTACGACCTTATATTTGACAGAGCCGCCGGAAATCAGCTGCTGTTCGTCAGCCCCAAGCTGGACAAAAGCAACGAAATTTTGGCGGCCATGGGTGTTGTCCGCAAAAGTCCCCAGGCCAAGGCCCAGCCTAAACCCAATACTGCCTCTAAAACACCTCCCAAAGCGACCCAACCTCCAGCCCCCGCCCCTGGACTTCAACCAAAGCCTTAAATCCAAACCCAACAATCCCTTAGAGAACCATGAAGATCCTCCATTTATCTCCGTTGCGCCTTGCATTCCTCGGCCTAGTATTCGCCTTGTCTTCCGGTTTAGTCCAGCAGGCTCAAGCCCAGTCCCCTCGGTTGGGGCATATCAATTCGGGCGAATTGGTCTCGCTGATGCCCGAAACCAAAAAAGCGGAGGACAGCCTCAAGCGTTTTGCCGAAGGCATGGAAACCCAGGTTCAGGCTATGCTTAATGAACTTAAGGTAAAATATGCGGATTTTCAATCCAAAAGCAAGGAATGGAGTGAGTCGCTTCGGGAGTACAAAACCAAAGAAATTCAAGACTTGCAATCCAATATCGATAACTTTCAACAACGGGCTCAACAGGATATCGCCAAACGCAAAGAGGATTTGCTAGGACCTGTCATCCAAAAAGCGGAGGAGGCTATCAAGGCCATCGCCAAGGAAGGAAATTACGACTATATTTTTGATACCAGCAGCGGAAACTTTTTGTACACCAAAGACGCCGATAATTTGTTGGAAACCGCCAAGAAGAAATTGAAATTGCCTTGATTCTGGGCTGCATTGCCCTTGTTCGTTGACCCCTGCCCTTCTAGACATGAAACGATTTGGAACCCTCGTGCGCTCTGTTGCCCTGTGCCTTTTGTTGGGTGCTTGGCAACCGGTGATGGCCCAAGATGCCCCCAAGCCCAAAACATCAAGCACGGATAAAACCAAAAGAGCCCCCGGCTTTCTTCAGAAACTTGCTGATGAGGCCGATACCTTGGGTTCTTCCAAAAAGGTGGTTAACGAGGCTCGCCTGGAGGGTGACCGAGCCTACAAAGCCGAAAATTATTACTTTGCGATCGAGCATTACAAGAATGCCCTTCGTTTTGACAAAAAGGACAAGGAAATCCCATTTTTGATTGGAGAATGTTACCGAATGGCCAACGAAATCAAGAATGCAGACCCTTGGTACGCCAAGGCCATCAAGATGGGTTTTTCCAACGAGTCCATTCACATCCAATACGGCACGATTCTCAGAGCCTTGGAGCGCTATCCCGAAGCCATAGATCAGTACGAGGCTTACCTTCGGATAAGGCCCGAAGAACCTTATATCAAGTGGCTTATTGAATCCTGTCGCTTAGCACAGACCTGGCTCGAAAAGCCCGGACGTTATACCGTGGAGAACATCAAGCGATTTAATACCAAGAATTCGGAATTTGGAATCGCCCCGATGAAGACCAACGCGATTTTGTTGAGTTCAACCCGCCCCGATGCCATGGGGACCAAATTGTACGGAAGACTTGGTGAGGATTTCAGCGATCTCTTCGAAAGTTATGTGGATGGTCAGGGCAAATGGAGTAAACTTCGTCCGGTACCGGGGTTGATCAATACCATCGGGAACGAGGGTACACCCAGTTTGACCACCGACGGAAACACCATGTACTTTACGCGTTGCAACGCCAAAAAAGGGGTATGCCGCATTTTCAAAACCAACCGAGAAATTACCGGTTGGTCCGAGCCGGAACCCATCAGCATTTTTGCCGATACCATCGATGTGGGTCATCCTTCGATTTCGGTAAACGATGATAAATTGTATTTTGTTGCGAACAATGCCGAGGGCGGTTTTGGGGGCCGAGATATCTGGTTTATGAACCGGACTCAAGACGATACTTGGGAAGAGCCCGTCAATCTGGGTGCGACCATCAATACCGAAAGGGATGAGATGTTTCCATTTATCCATGCCTCGGATACCGTATTGTTTTTTGCTTCGGATGGACACCCCGGCATGGGTGGATTGGATATATTTAGAAGTAGTGGAGGCGGCTCGGATTGGGAGCAGGCCCAGAACATGAAGAACCCGATCAATTCAGGGGCGGATGATTTTGGCTTTACGGCTAATCCCAAACTTCGCAATGGATTTTTGGTTTCAAGTCGATTGGATGGACGTGGAAGCGATGATATCTATTTGTGGAACTTTATTCCTTATCGACTTAGCCTCAAGGGTAAGGTCATCGACGACACCACCCGTCGTCCATTGCCGGGTGCCGTTGTTCGTTTGTTGTTGGAGGATAGCACCTATTTTGAAACCGAAACTGATTCCTCCGGAACATACACCTTCAAAATCCGGGAAGATGTGAAGTATGTCCTCGAAGCCACCATGCCACGGCACAAGATTCCGGCGGGACTCCATGCAGGCCCGGCTCAGCGATTAATGTATTATCCAACGGATACCTCCTTTGACACCTACCAAACCCAGGATGATATCGATTGGGTGATTGATTTGCCCATGAAGCTGGTGCCTACCGAAGAGTTTATTTTGACGGATATTCTTTATGATTACGACAGTTCCAGACTACGTCCTGTTTCGATGGTCGCCTTGGATTCCTTGGTTCGTTTTCTTCAAAAATCCCCCAATATTTCCATTGCCATCAATTCCCACACCGATTCGCGGGGTTCAGAGGGTTATAACCGCAAATTATCTCAACGCAGAGCGCAATCGGTGGTGGACTACCTGCGTTCCCAGGGCATCGATTCGACCCGTCTCAAGGCGGTGGGTTACGGAGAATCTCGTTTGCTGAATCGTTGCAAAGACAAAGTGCGCTGTACCGAACAGGAACATCAAGTTAACCGCCGTACCACGTTTAGCATTACCTCCATTGATTTGGATCGGGTCATCGTCAAGTACCGTCGTGTTACCGGGGAAGAAACCGAAAAGACCGAGGAGACCATTTATACCGCCATCTCCGAAAAGCCTCGTCCGGTTCGCCCTGCAAGCAGACCATGAGTGAGGTAGGGGAAGCAGGATCACGTTACGGGGCTCGAGGAGCCTCCGCAACCAAAGAGGACGTCCACCGTGCCATTTCGGGTTTGGACAAGGGACTGTTTCCCTCGGCTTTTTGCAAGGTTTTGCCGGATATTTTGGGAGGTGATGCGGATTACTGCAACCTAATTCATGCCGATGGTGCCGGTACCAAATCGGCTTTGGCTTACTTGTATTGGAAAGAAACGGGGAATACCGATGTTTGGAAGGGCATCGCCAGGGATTCGGTGGTCATGAATTTGGATGATTTGTGTTGTGCTGGGGCAACAGGGCCTTTTTTGTTGTCTTCCACCTTGGGAAGGAACAAGCATCGGATTCCTGGAGAGGTTTTGACAGCTTTGATTCAAGGCACCGAGGAATATTTGGAGGAATTGGGTCGTTGGGGGGTTAAGGTGGTATCCGGTGGTGGTGAAACGGCGGATTTGGGTGATTTGATTCAAACCGTGGTGGTGGATTCAACCATGACTGCCCGAATGCCACGATCCAAGGTAATCGCCAATCATAGGATAGCCGTTGGTGATGCGGTGGTAGGTTTTGCTTCGTACGGGGTCTGTGCCTACGAAACGTTACCCAATTCGGGGATAGGGTCCAATGGACTTACTTCGGCTCGTCACGATGTTTTGGACGGGATTTATCGGGAAAAGTACCCCGAGACCATGGATACCCGTATTCCCAAAGACTTGTGTTATAGCGGTCGTTTATCCCTGACCGAAGATTTGAATACGCTGTTGGGTCGGGAATTAGGTTTGCCTGCAGATCCCCTTTTGGAGGGATTGGATTTTGGGCTATGGTTTCTTTCGCCAACCCGTACCTATGCTCCCTTAATTCAATCGATGCTGGGGGATATGGGCAATGAACGGCTTCATGGCATGATTCACTGCAGTGGTGGTGGGCAAACCAAGGTTATGCATTTTGTGGGTCATGCAACGGTGATCAAGGATAACTTGTTTCCGGTTCCACCGATGTTCGACTTAATTCAACGTCAAAGCGGGACGACTTGGCAAGAGATGTACCGAGTTTTTAATATGGGTCACCGGTTGGAAGTTTATTTACCCATGGAACTGGCCGAAATCGCCCTGCAATGGGGCCAACATTGGGGGCTGGAATGCGCAGTGGTGGGACGGGTCGTGGATGGCCCGGGGGGTCTGCAAATCCAAGGACCCGAAGGACGGTTAACCTACGGAACTCACTTGGCGTAAGCGACAGCCCGCTTTTCGCGGATGACAGTTACTTTGATTTGGCCGGGGTATTGCATTTCGTTCTGAATCCTTTGGGATAGTTCCACCGACATCAGCTCGGATTGTTCGTCCGATATTTTGTCGGCTTCGACCACAACGCGCAATTCACGACCAGCCTGAATG
>JBJTSS010000125.1:0-10853 GCA_046079785.1 Bacteroidota bacterium | reverse complement strand
TTCCCGGTACAAAACCTCCAAACGCGCTGGCAATGTCCCCGATGTCCACGGATTGGGAAGGGCCGAAGCAAAATAGGTCAGCGGGTTCAAGGCCATCCGTTGCCTACCCGCTACCACCGTGGTCAGGGTAGCCGCCGTGGGTTGACCCCATGTCCCAACCGTGTACGATGCAGGTCCCAAACTATCGGTGGAGGCTGCCAGTCGGGCAACGAGGGAGGGAGCGGAGGCCAAGGGGGAATTGGTCGGCAAGGTCAACATCAAAGCCAATGGCTCGGGGTTCGACCATTGGTTGGTAAATCGAAGGGCGATTTGAAGGGCGTCCGTTGCATTCACTATCCGATTGGCACTGACATCAGCGGCCTCCAAAGCCATTCCACTCAGCTGGGTTGACCGAGCAAAATGTCGGGCCACCAACAACGCATCGGTGCCGTTAACCCCAGCCGGAGGCATAAGTGCGGATGCTTTGACTTTGTAGGTACCCGTTTCTAAGCCCGAAACGCTGTACTGGCCCTGGGCATTGGAGGTTGTAGTAGCAACCAAAACCCCGTCATTTTCACGATATACGGCAACAAGGCCCCGCAAGCCCGTTCCAGTGGCTTGGCTGTAGCGGATTTGCCCACTCAACGTTGATTTGAGCCGTAAACCGGAGGCTACCAAGGCAAATGCCTGGGGTTGATTCCCGCTTAATGCCCCCTTGTGGGTGATTTGCAGGGTATAGATGCCGGGGGTTGGGGAAAGTAAACGAACTTGTTCGAGGTTATCCCGGGTATTATCGCCGGTTTGCGCTGCAGTCCCCGGCTGTCCAGCCACCAACCGGTAAGGTTCAAAAACGGCACCATCGCTACTGCGGACCAATCGCAGATCCAGGTCATTGACCAAAACCGGAACCGGGTTGTTGACCGTAGACGTAGAGATTGGAGCCGCCGGGTCATTCCAAGCCAAGGTCACCACCAAAGGCTGCTGACCATCGCTATAAAAAGCACGACTGTAGGTGCCGGCATTGTTCAAGGCGAAGGATTCCAGCAACGTCGTATCCCCACGGCCCGCCATGAGTTGGACCGCGCCCTCGGCATTCAACAAGCCCCAACCAAAAACGGGATCTGGACCAGGCAAACCCGCTTCAAGGGCGGTATGGCATACCAAGGCTTTGAGCTGTGCAGACGTCATGGGGGGTGGAGGCGTGCCCAACAAAGGAGCATGGATTTCGGTCCATCGTTGCTGCAACAAAGCCAAGGTGCCCGTAACCACCGGAGAAGCCATGGAGGTGCCGTTGTACGAGGCATAGCTGACATCGCTCGCGGCGGTTGTTGAATAGACCCCTACCCCTTTGGCCACGATATCGGGCTTGATTCGCCCATCATCCGTGGGACCCCAGCCGTGAAAAGTGCTTCCTATTACCTGGGATGGGGCCGTGTAGGTCCCTGTAATGCCCTGGACAGCCCCTACGGTCAATACATTTTTGGCGACCCCTGCATGCGATATACAATCGTAGCCCAAAGCCCCCCCGTCTTTTTGGCGTGTTGTCGTGCTATTGACCCAATTCCCCAGGCTGTTACTCCAAACCCGGTGGGTGGTCCCCGGGCTCGGCCCTTGACCTCGATCGTTCCCGGCAGCTTTGACCATTAAATAGTTGGGGGCATTGTTCGCTATCAAGTCCCAATCCCTGGCCTGCTCGGAATACAATCCAAAATCCGCGCATACGGTGTCGGCTTCACTCCCCCACCAAAACCAACGACTGGTCCCCTGCCCATCAAAATCACCGTAGGCCCAACCCGATACAAGCCCATAGGAATGGTTGGACATCAAAAGTCCTTGGGCCCCAGCAGCGGCCATTTCGCTTTCGTCGCTATTCCAATCGTAGGCATCCAATTTGGCCGAATAAGCCATTCCCCTGGCGGAGGGCTGCTCCCCGGAGGCGATCATGGTTCCGGCAACATGGGTGGCATGGTTATCGCTGCTGGTTGCGGCATCCCGCTGGGTTACCCGACCTGCCAGTTCCTGGTGGGTCGCCCTCACCCCGCCACCATCCCAAATTCCAACCTTGGGGTCGTAGAAATACGGCTGAGATCCGTTGGGGCCGTTCAAACAGCAAAGGGTCAGGCGTTGCCCACTGAGTTGCAGTCCAAGGCCACCGCCAGGCCAAAGCCGGTTGGTTCTGCTGGTTTGAGCCGCACCCTGATTATAAGTTTGGTAATAAAGTGGAGGTAAGCCCCCGTTGCGTAACGCTTTGAATTCGGCCAAAACCCCTTCCGTTTGGACACGCCTTGGCAAGTTTTTGGGAGGTTCTACGCTGGATTGGGCAAAAACACAGCTCCCCAAGACCAAAAAAATCATCCAGATAACCACAATCACCCCCATCCTACCCCCAAAAATCCCATCGAAGGAACGAGGACACCTCCAAAAACAGGGAATTCGGGTGGATTTGGGCCAAGTCATCCTTCAAATTTAAACAAAAAGGCCACTCGTTGAAGTGGCCTTGTACGGGGTGGGCGCACACGGATTCGAACCGCGGACCCTCTGCTTGTAAGGCAGATGCTCTGAACCAGCTGAGCTATGCGCCCTTCAACCAACGGCGAGACCATGGTCTGTGCCCTTGCTTTGGGGAGGGCAAATATAGAGCAATTTTGTCGGAACCCACCCGTTTGCATTAAGCACTAGGCTAATTTCAACCCGCCATGCGTTCCGTCTATTACCAAAACAGCCTTTGGAAGTTTTTCCTGTTCATGGTGGCGCTCGTCATCGGATTGGCATCGCTGTATTACACCAATGTCATGGTCCAAAGTGTTCGCAAACAAGAACGCAAAAATATGAAATTATGGGCCAACGCAACCCGGGCGTTGAGCATGAGCAGCGAATTTGATGCCAGCCTGGAGGTCTTGGTTGAAATCATTCAATCCAACGACAATATCCCGGTTGTCCTTACCGATGCCCGCAAAGAAATCCTTTCGTACAACAACCTCGACGAAAGACTTGCTCGTCAGCCGGGTTATCTCAAGCGTTTGGTCCAGGAAATGGAGACCCAACACCCACCCATTGTTATTCAGGATGGTTCGGGGATTACCAATTATATTTTTTATTCGGATAGTAATTTGTTATATCAGCTTCGTTACTATCCTCTATTTCAACTTTTGGTCATTTGTGTTTTTTTGGCGATTGCGTACGCTGCTTTCAGCGCGAGTCGTCGTTACGAACAGGATTTTTTGTGGGTTGGCATGGCCAAAGAAACCGCTCATCAATTGGGTACTCCGATTTCTTCCCTTATGGCATTGCATGCGCGTTTAGAGAATGATAACATCGAAAACAATTCAGACCAAGACGGAGGGTGGAGCACAGATCAGGGTTGGGTATCCGCTTTTGCCAAAGACATTAATCGTCTGGAGAACATCGCTGAGCGATTTTCTAAAATTGGCTCTACGCCCATCCTTCGATTAGGTTCATTGGAAGAAACTCTTCTTTCGGCGCTGGACTACCTTCAACCCCGATCGCCATCGTCGGTTCGTTTTATAAAGAAAATCGACGATCGCTTACCGCAGGTTCCTCATAACAAAGCATTGATGGAATGGGTCATCGAGAATCTCATCAAAAATTCATTGGACGCCATGCCTCAGGGCGGGGAAATTCTTTTTCGAATGCATACCCTTCGCCAAAGCATTGTTCTTGATGTTACCGACACCGGTAAGGGCATCCCCCGTTCCAGGCATCGTCTTATTTTTAGGCCAGGGATTTCGACCCGCAAACGGGGTTGGGGTTTGGGTCTTACCTTGGCCAAACGTATTGTTGAATTGAATCACCGCGGCCGTATCAAGGTCCTCTATTCGGAACCTGGCAAAGGCACCACGTTTCGAATACAATTACCGTTGCAACAAAACCCCGTTTTGAACCGATGGCAGAATTTCCGCGATCGCTTAGGGCTACATCGTCTTGGTGGGTTCTCGGTCTGCTGGGCCATTCCCGCTGTTTTGGGCCTGTTCACCTTTTGGTGGGGAGAAACGAGCGCCCAGGGGGCCACAGCGATTCAAGGAGGCTATCGCACCCAAGCCAAAGCCTTGTGGCAGGTTCACACCACGGCCGGTGTTTATCTGCCTGGAGGGAACCTCAAGGAGCGTTTTGGAACACTGAGCCTTGTTGGGCCTGAACTTATCCGGCAAAGTCCATCGAGGCGTTGGACCATGGGCCTAAGGGGAGGGCATTTGTTCGGCGCCTTGGTACGCGAAACCCAGTTATTTGGCTCGGTTGCGACCCCATCGGGCGATATCATCAACGCCAACGGGGTCTTTGAGGACTACCGATTAAGACCCTTCGGTTGGTTTGTGGAAGGAAGGGCCGGTTGGTTGGTCTTTCCCCAAGGACCTGGCGGTTCGGGATGGTTCAGTGAATGGGGCCTGGGCGCTTTGCAACACAAAATTTGGATTGAGACGCCCAACAACAATTCCCCTCAGCTAACCAGCGATTACAAGATGGGGTACGACCGTCTCTGCGATGGGCTTAGCCTCAGCCAATCGCTGGGCTACCATTACCTATCGGCCTCCAAAAGAGTCAATTTTAGACTGGGCTTGGAATTTATTTGGTCCCAAACCCGTGAGCGAAGAACCGTGCGCTACGATACTGGACAAAGCGCCCATGATCGCCGGCATGATTTTTTGAGTGGTATCCGCCTTGCCTGGATTTTGCCATTGTACGAACGTAGCGAAAAATCCGATTTGTATTTTGAGTAGGGTATCGCTCCACCTCCTCTTGCCCGCATACCGTATCAGCTTGGGCCTTTACCAAGGCATCATCCAAGCCGCGGCTTGGTTGGGACACCCCAAGGCGCTGGCCTTGGTCCAGGGACGTTCCGAAACCTTGGAAATCCTTCACGATATCCGTAGGTCCCAAGGCGACTCACCCGCCCCCCCTACGGTTTGGTTCCATGCCGCATCCACAGGGGAGGTAGAGCAAGCCAAACCTCTGATGCAAGCCTGGAAGGCCCTGCATCCCCACGATCGCTTGGTGTTAAGTGTTTACTCGCCTTCGGCCTACCGCTCGGGCAAGGACCCCTACCCTGCCGACCTATGCCTCATGATGTTGGGAGACCAACCCGACCTGGTCGCTCTCTGGATGGACACGTTGCGACCTTACCGCGCCTTTTTTGTCAAATACGAGTATTGGTATTTTCATTGGAAGGCTTTGGGCCAAAACAAAATCCCTTTGGTCATGATCTGTGCACTTTTGCATGCCCAATCCGGCGTGTTGAAGCCTTGGTTTCGCCCTTTGTGGCAAGAAATGGCCGGTTGGGTCACCTGTTTTGCGGTTCAAGATCCGGGCACGCTGGAGGTTTTGAAGGACCAAGGTCTAAGGCGGGCTGTTTGGGTGGGGGATACCCGCTTTGATCGGGTTGTCGAGCGTGCCGAAACCTACTTTAGCGATCCGGTTTTTTCCGCATTAACCAAGAATTTGACCAACGAGGCTATTCTGGTCGCTGGTTCTACTTGGGAAAGGGACGAGAACCTCTTGCTACGTACTTGGCAAGCGCTAAAACAAAGGGCGGGGAGCCGACCTGGCACATTGGCTTGGAAATTGATTTTGGTACCCCACGAATGGAACAAAGCCCGTCAAAAAGATTTGGAACGTCGCTGGAGGAGGCTAGCACCAGAACTCCGATGGGTGTACTACTCCCAGGCCTCCCAAAACCTTGAGCAACTTAAACCCGTAACCGAGGCCGATGTGTTGGTGGTGGACCAAAGCGGTCTGCTTTCCAGACTTTATCGCTACGGCAAGGCCGCTTGGATTGGCGGTGGGTTCGGGGCCGGCATCCACAATAGTTTGGAAGCCGCCGTTTACGGTCTGCCATTGGCCTTCGGGCCTCGTTACCGAACCTTTCCGGAAGCGGTTTCGCTGGTGGACCAAAAAATGGCCTTTCCCATCCAAGATCAGGGATCGCTAGGAGTTCGAGACTTGGTCGCTTTTTTGGATAAGGCCGGTGCCTATACGCCAGATCTTCATCAACAAATCAAAGACCAGATCCTTGCGAATACCGGAGCAACGCAACGTATCCTGGAACTGGACCTCTCGAATTCGAGCCTTACTTAGCGACGGGTGCGGCGATTGCTGTTGGGGGTCGTGGGACAGGCACCCCAAGTGGGCACTCCTTGACAGAAAGTCAAGGTTTGACCGTTTTGGCCGGGAGCAATGGTCAACCACTCGCTACCGTTCCAATACGCCATGGCACCGGGAGCAGACGGGCTGGGTAAATTTCCGCTTGGACCGTTCGAATTGGCCTGACGAAGACCGGAACCACTGGCTACAGAGCCTGCAGAAGCCGCGTAGAGAGCAAAGGGTACCGAAAGCAGCTGCTGTCCGCCCAAGAATTGATAATTGGTTGAACCCGTCAAATCCACTTCGGTCCGAAGGAAATAGGGGCCATCCGACCAATCCAGGCCCAACATGGAACCAGTCGCCACCAAACCACCACCAAATTCAAATGAAATTAAACCGTTGGCGTTGGTGGTCAGCGCATGGGTTTCGCTGTAGACCGTAGCGCCGGCTATGCTATCGCGCACCAAGGCGGTCCGTACACCCACGGCTTGGTTACGAACCAGTTCGCCGGCCGCATTGCGAACCACGGCTTGGTAGGAAATGCGATCGGAGGCCCCGTACCGAACCCTGAGGCTACAAACCGATGACGTAATGGGATTGCTGCAACCGGTGATAACGACCCGAAAAGATGCATTGTTATAGGATTGATCGGCGGAAGCAATCGACAACGTTGCGGTATTAACTCCGGATAATCCGCTACCGTTGGAGAGGTTGGACCATGCGGTTCCCACCAAACGCTGCCATTGGAAGGCTTGGGCGTTGGTTGCGCTCACCGCCAGGCTCACCGGGGTGTTCCGAGGAACCGTAAGGTTGGCTATAGGCTGTGCGGTAATGCTTGCCGCAGCCTGTATTCCAACGCTTCCACCCACAAACTGGGTGTATGGAATAACATCGGCATTGGCGTCGGCGTATTCACAATTGCCCACGGTGGCCAAATCCCAACCAACCGTAGTGGATGGCGTTGAGGATGGAACACCCGTTACACGAAACTTAACCCTAAACATGAGGCCGGAAATATTCACCGGGTTGAGGTCAAACCAGGCCACCCGAAACTGCCGCCCCAAACCAGGGAAAATACCGCAGTTGGACAAGAAGCCCGAGGTGTTAATGGACGGATGCACATCACTTACCATACCCAAACATTGAAGTTTGGTGCTATCGTAGGTGATGGCCATCGAAATGGCGGCAACTCCGTTGAGTTGATCCACCGAAACCGGAATAGAAACCGTATCCCCGGTACAACCCGCAACGGAGCCGATAGTGGTAACAATTGGTGTTACTACCCGAAGGGTAGAGGCATTCGAAAAAAGCGGTGCACCGCAGGCACCGTTCACTTGCACCCGATACACGGTGTTATTCAAGGCCGAAGTGATCCCGGTCAACTGCAAAGAGGCAGACGTAGCCCCGGCTATTCCCGAACCATTGGTCAAATTGGTCCAGGTGCTTCCACTTTGCCTTTGCCACTGGTAGGAGGCCGCGTTAGAGGCAGTAACCGAAAGGGTGATGGCCCCACCAGCCAAGGCTTGAACGTTGGCGTTAGGTTGCTGAGAAATGGCCGGTGCAACGGCGGCTCCTACCCCCCCGTTCGAAAACGAAACGTTGTTAATAACATTCGCCGCTGAATCGGCCAGTTCACAATTTCCTGCATTTTGGAGATCCCAAACCAAGGTCGAATTACCGGTAGCGCGGAAGCGCATATTCATCAGAAGACCGTTGACATTGATAGGGACCAAATTAAACCAAGCAACCCGAACCTGCGGTTGGTTACCTTGGGTCGTGGCATTAACAATAAGGTTGGAACCCAAGGAGGGATGGGCATTGCTAAAACCCACAAATGACAAGGTTCCACCGTTATAATTAAGCGAGAGGGATATGGCGCCTAAATTGGTTGCATTGAGAATATTGATAGGAACAGAAACTGTATCACCACCGCAAGCCTGGACCGTACCGGCCTGAACCTGGATGGTTTGAGCATGGGCACGGGACAGGAAGCCCAGCGCCATCAAGAAAGTCAAAAACAAGAATTTGGTTTTCATGGTATTATTTTGAGTAATCGTTGTTAAGCGTTATCGACGAATTATTAGGGGCAATTGACGTACAAAATCCAAGTTGGTTGAGGATGTTTCTGATTCTGCGAGGATGGCAACCCGGACCAGGTACCGACCTTCGGCCCACAAAGCAACCGGTAAATCAACACGGGCCAAACCCTGGGGCACTTGAAGCTGCTCCTGGGACCAAACGAGACGACCTCTGCTGTCGTAAACCGCCACCGTCAGGTGCTCTGCCGGGGAAGGCAAATGCAAGTCCACAGCGCTCACATCACCGGCGGGGTTGGGGTACAAACCAGCAAACCAAGCGCCTTTGGAACGAATGACCTGGGGAATGCGCAAATCCGCCATGGGATAGGCTTCGCCGTCAGGTCCAGCCAATTCACTTAGATCCCTGGGAATCCAAGATTCCGTAGAAGAACCCCGAACCAGTAATTCAAACAAAGGTTGGTCGTTCGTTGGGGTAATTCCCTGGACATCGCTCCAACCCAAACGAAATTCACCGCCCATGCTGGACCAAGACAAATCTCCTGCGGGCAGATTCGAGCGGACATCCAAGATTTCGATACCCGCCGGAATACCAGCCACCACCGAAATAGCGGATACCACCCTATCAAAAGTTGTGGTTACGGGAATCCAAGTCCCTGTTTCCTTTTCGGTAGCCACAGCGTGGTAGTCAATCCTAAGCCGAACCGGTTGACGCAACGTAGAAGGTACATAGCTACCGTTGACATCGCCGTAAACCAAACCTTTGAAATCCAGCGTTTGGGTCTGACCGTTGGCCGTGAGGGTGGGGGATTCAAAGGCCCAATCACCCACATTAAACGACGTAACCAGGTTGGAAAATCGCCTGGTTATCAAAAGAGCATCGTTGGAATTCACCGAATTGGTATTGTTCACGTCCCCCGCTTTGAGTCGAATACCCGCCAATGGGGCCGTCCCTGTAAAAAATTGACGAACCCGCAGTGCATCCGTTGCATTAACCCCTCCCCACGGTTTGGTCGAAAATGCACCCATGGTATAAACCCCGTCAGGAAATTGACTGATTTCGTAAGCGCCGGAGGCGTTGGTCAGTGCGGAGGCGACCACCGTTTGGTTGCTATTCAAGCGGACCTGGCAGTTGGTCAGCGGAGATTGGGCGGTATTATCGTAACGCAGTACACCAATTACTTTGTTGTCCTGGTAGGTTTGTTGGATGCCTTGGTTCAGTCGGGCAGAATTGCTTGATCCAAGATTCAAATGAAAGGGTTGTCCCAAGGTAAACGACCATTGGACCCCCGATTGATTCCAATCTTTGCCGGCGCTTGCCGTTCCCGACTGGGCCAAAAGACGGCCATTCAAGCCACCCCAAACCAAGAGGAGGAAGGGCAAAAACAAGGTGAATCGCTGTTGGCTTCGCATAAAGGGATGTTTTGGATAAAATTACATACCTTTTCTCCAAAGGCAACCCAAGGCAGACCCTTGGATGTCCAAAAAATCCAACGAACCCTTTGGTTTGTAGGGTTTAGGCGAAACTAAATCTCGATAAGCATGCGGTAGGGGTCTTCCAAATATTCTTTGACCCTGACTAAAAAGCTAACCGAGTCTTTGCCATCAATAATGCGATGGTCATAGCTCAGCGCGATGTACATGATAGGACGAATGACGACCTCACCGCGTAGGGCGATGGGACGATCCACGATATTGTGCATGCCCAAAATAGCGCTTTGTGGGGCGTTGATAATGGGCGTTGACAACATGGAACCAAAAACGCCACCGTTGGTAATGGTAAAGGTGCCCCCCGCCATTTCATCCACCGACAGGCTGCCTTCCCTTGCCTTCGCGGCTAAGCGCGCAATTTCTCTTTCGATCTCATGAAGAGCCATCCGATCGGCACCCCGAACAACAGGCACCATCGATCCCCGAGGCGCCGAAACCGCTATGCTGAGGTCCACCCCATCGTGGTAAACAAGATCATCCCCATCCAGACCCGCATTGATTACGGGAAATTCACGTAAGGCCAAACAAACGGCCTTGGCAAAGAGAGACATAAAGCCCAAACCCACCCCATAACGCTCTTTGAATGAATCCTTGTAGCGGGAACGCATTTCCATAAGAGGCGCCATGTTGACTTCGTTGAACGTGGTCAGCATCGCCGTTTCGTTTTTGACCGCAACCAAACGCCGAGCTATGGTTTTGCGAAGCTGACTCATGCGTTCCCGGCGTTGGGGGCCTTCGGGTACGGAACAGCGAACCGTTGTATCCGGCGTCGATGCCTTTGGAACGGGCAAGGCCGAAACCGGGTTAGGTCGGCTTTCCGACGACGCCACCGCGGGCACGGCCACCGGAGTTGGCGTCAATTCAGGAGCCGCCTGGGGAACCGCTACGGCAGGACTATTCGTTCCCTCCGCAGCATCGGTTTGAATACGAGCCACCAAAGAACCGACCGCCACCGTTGTGCCTTCGGAAACCAAAATCTCCAAGACACCTCCCTGTTCGGCATTGACCTCCATGGTAGCCTTATCGGTTTCCAATTCACATAACATATCATCCATCTGGACCAGGTCCCCGTTGCTTTTGAACCACTTGCCCACCACCACTTCGGTGATAGACTCGCCAACTGCTGGAATAATTACATCGATACTTGCCATAAAAATTAGGTTAATAGGGGTTCTTCAATAAAAAGAAATGGGCGTAATGGAATACGAGCATTATAAAGCAAAAGCCTGTTCAACAAGACCTTGCTGCTCC
>JBJTSS010000124.1:0-5353 GCA_046079785.1 Bacteroidota bacterium | reverse complement strand
CCGACACTTCGTTGAAACGACGTACGGCTTGCTGTAGGCTTTGGTTCCAATGGGCTTCATCCACCCAATCTGGGCTCAGTCCAGGCAGTGGGGCGCATTCCCCTTGAGCATGGTCGTAGTGTAAGACCCATATTTTGCGGGTGAGCATGGTGTTACGGGAGGTCCGTGCGGGTTGTTTGAAACAGAGTTCCACGGGTTGAACGGTGAGCTCGGTAAGGTTCATGAGGTTCTCCAATACAAAATCCACGGCATCAAAGCAATAACCAAGAGGTAGAGGGCGGTGGGTTTGAGAAAAGCATCGTAGGCCTGGGGCTCGCGGACCTGCCATACCCTGCGCAGGAGGCTCGAAAAGGCCAAAGCCATCAAGGACCAACCCCAGGTGAGGGGCACGGAACGGGGAAAAGCATAGAACAACAAGCCCAGCATGCCGAGGATAACCAGGGCACTTTGCCAGAGGCGACCGCCATGATCCCCCCACCGGACGGCCAGGGTTACCTTGTTGCTCAAGGCATCCTGTTCCCGGTCCCGAAGGTTGTTAAGGTTAAGAACAGAGGAGGCCAGGAGACCCATGCCCCAAGCCGGTCCTGCATCCGCCCATGTCAACGCTGCTCCGTGCAGGGCCATGATGCCCGCATAGGCCACCGGTCCAAAGAAGACCATAACGGCCACTTCGCCGAGGCCTCGGTAGCCGTAAGGTACACGCCCCACCGTGTAACGAACCGCGGCGATCATGGCCAACAGGCCCAAGGCCAACCAAAGCCCAAAAATCAGGGGTTCACCGCGAAGGTTTCTCAACAAGAAAAGACCGCTGGCCAAGGCGGCGGCGGCGGCGGCGATGGTGGCCCTGCGCATGCTCGTTGGGCTGATTTGTCCCGAGGCGACCATGCGGGCCGGTCCAATGCGGTTGCGGTCGGCCCCGCTCATGGCATCCCCGTAATCGTTGGCCAGGTTCGATAGAATCTGCAACAAAAAGGCCGTCAGCAGGGCCTGCCCCACCACCGGGATCTGCACATGGCCCTTGAGGGCCAGGAGCCCAGCCGGGAGCAGAATTGCCGCCGCCGCCAAGGGCAGCGTACGCAGTCGCAGGGCACTCAGCCAAGCTTGGGTTGGGGTCATGGAAGAAGAGACCGGGGGCAAAGGGTCGGACATGGGTTAAGGGTTTGCATCTTCGTGCCGTGAATGTAGTATCGGTCGCGTCGGTTAGTAAAAGTCTTGGAGAAAGGGTTTTGTTTAGCCAATTGTCTTTTGGTCTTTACCAAGGCCAAAAATTAGGTTTGTTAGGTCGTAACGGTTGCGGCAAAACCACGCTGTTGCGGATGATAGCCGGCATGGACCAGCCGGATGATGGCGAAATTCGAATCAACAAGCAAATTCGTACCGCTTACCTGGAACAAGACCCTTTGTTGGGCGCAACCGGGCCGGTGATGGATGCGATTTTGTATAATGACCGACCCCAAAGCCGATGGCTGCGGGAATATTACGCCTTGAGCGATCGAGAACACCTCAACGACGACGAGATCGATCGCATGAATCGTCTTCATCAGGTGATGGAAGAACAAAACCTGTGGACCTACCAGCACGATTTTAATCGGTTGTTGGGAGAACTGGAAATTCCTGATCTGCGCCAAGACATGTCCACCCTTTCCGGGGGACAGCGCAAGCGGGTTGCTTTGGCGGCGATGATGGTGGCCGATGCCGATTTGATTTTGTTGGACGAACCCACCAACCACCTGGATCTCCATACCATCGAGTGGTTGGAACACCGACTTCGTCACCAAAAAACGACCCTGTTGCTGGTGACCCACGATCGTTATTTTTTGGAATCGGTATGCAACGGCATGCTGGAATTGGAACAGGGCAAATTGTATTTTCACCAAGGCGACTACGCCACTTTTTTGGAGAACAAAGAAACCCGTGAGCAAATCGAAACGGCCGATGCGCACAAAACCCGGGCCTGGTTGCGCAAAGAGCTGGAATGGATGCGGCGTCAGCCCAAGGCCCGAGGCACCAAGTCCAAAGCCAGAACCGAACAGTTTTACAAGGTCCAAGGCCAAGCCGCCCGTCGCGAGGTCCAGGGTCGCCTGGAATTGGATGGGGTAGGCCGCCCGCTGGGTGGGAAGGTTCTGGAGATATCGTACCTCACCAAATCCTTTGGAGACCAAAATTTGGTCAAAGAATTCACCTACAATTTTGTCAAGGGGGATCGAGTCGGGGTGGTGGGGCGCAACGGCTTGGGCAAAACCACCTTGTTGAACCTCCTAACCGGTCATTTGCGCCCGGATGGTGGCGCAGTGGAATGGGGGGAGCAGACCGTGGTGGGGTATTATCGCCAGGAGTCGTTGGTTTACAAACCCGGTCAAACCGTTTTGGAGCGGGTCCGCGAAGTCACCGATCATATTCGCCTGTCGTCGGGCAAGGAGGTGTCGGCCGGGGATTACCTGCAACGCTTCTTGTTCCCGCCCAAGCAGCAACACGACAAAGTCGATAAGCTAAGCGGTGGCGAAAAGCGCCGTTTGCAATTGCTCTTGGTTTTGATCGCCCAACCGAATTTTCTTATCATGGACGAACCCACCAACGATTTGGATTTGGTAAGTCTGCAGGTTTTGGAGGATTATTTGGAAAAGTTCAAAGGGTGTTTGCTGTTGGTCTCCCACGACCGGTACTTTATGGACCGTTTGGTGGATCATTTGTTTGTGTTTGAAGGTCAAGGCACGATACGGGATTTTCCTGGGAACTATACGGACTATCGTTTGAGCCAAAGCGATGGGCGTCCTGCGGCCGAAACCCCGGTAGCCGCGCCGCCGGCCAAAACCAAACCCAAGGGAACCAAGCCCACCTTTGCCCAGACCCGGCGGTACGAAGAACTCACCAAGCACCTGGAGGTTTTGCGGGCCCAAAAACACACATTGATTGAACAGCTCAACCAGAGCGGCGCGGCCCCGGATGACTATGCGGCCTGGGGCAAAGCCCTCCAAGCCTTGGAAGCCGAGGAAGAGAAAGCAGAATGGGAGTGGTTGGAACTCAGCGAGGCTCTCGAACCGTAAACACCCGCGATAGGTTAAACCCAAAATAAACGGTCCCGTCGTTCCAGTTTCCTCGGGTATCGGCAATGAATTGGGCTTCGTTCAGCCCACGGCTGTTGGTAACGTGCAATTGAAAGACATGGCCCCCGGTTTCGATATCTAAACCCAGTGAAAGGCTGTTCCGCGTGCCCAATACGTCGACTTTGGGCACCCAGAGGTAATCTGCGTTGATGGAGGCTCGGGGTCCAATTTTGACTCGCCCGCCCGTTCCTAGGGCCATCAAGGTATTGGGAATTTCGGGCCCGGGCACCAAGTTTCGGTGCAACAGGGTAGGGGTGATTTGGAGGCTGAGGTCCGCGGAGATTTTTTTGGCCAAAAGCAATTGATGGTAGTACGAAAGGCGGGAACTGAAATAATTTTTTCGTTCCGGAACGGCCCAGCGTTGGGCGCTCAAAACAGTTCCCGCAACATAACTTAACGAAAAAGGTTTGGCGCCTCTTCCCCTCTCGCGTTGACGAATGATTTTGTATTTGACAAAGGCGTCGTAGGATTTTCCGACATTGGAACGACCTCCACCAACCATCAAGCGCGGTGTGATACCGTAATCTAGCGACATACGCATCGAGGCCTGGTCCAGTCCCCAAAGCTCGTACCAGCCCCCGTTGATTGCCCCAAAACGGTGCATGATGCGAAAGTCCAAAACCCCGGCCGCCACGTTTTCGATGGAATGCGTGTTAATGATGCGGGTGGATTTGAAAGTATAGGCAACCGGTTGAGCAGCAGGGTTTTCGTCGGCCAGGAAAAGGTCCGAAAGTAAATCGGCCGTATCGCGGGGCGTGGTTGTGGCCAAGCCAGGATGACCCCCTAAACTACGCAAGGGCAAAAGACCTGCCACAAGGATAACCATCATCGTATTTTTCATCGCTTGCCCTTAATTGTTGGTTGGGAGGCCTTGGTTGGACCAGGCACGGATTTTGTTGATTTGGCAGGCCGGCATAGGACCGGAGGTGGGCATGACCAAGGGATCACCGGAAGGGCGAGTGATGCGGTCCAGAATTTTGTTGATGTTGGCGGTGCGTGATGCGGTGCTTTCCAAGTTCAAATTGCCGGAAGCCGATTGGTTGTTGTGGCAGCCTTGGCAATTGTTGGTGATGATGCCTTGAATATCGTTCGCGTAGCTAACTGCCGAAGTATCGCAGGGCGTGGCTATGCCGTAGAGGTCTTTTTCGTTATCGAAATAACAACCGGACATCCCCACCATGAGCAACGGTAGTGCGATGACCAAGGTCCAACGAAATCTGCTCAAAAATTGCATCATGGTGGTAAGTGGATTGGAAAGGTTTTACAAAAATAGTTCTTGGCCTATACCTTTGGACGCTCAACACATCCATGTCCATCCCCCCTACCCCTACCCTCATCCTGGGATCCGAGGGCCAATTGGGTTCCGAATTGCGGAGAGCCATTTTGGAGCAAATCCCCCCGGAATCCTTGCTTTGTACCGATCTCAAGGCCGGCCCAGGCTCAGGGGTATGTCCCTTTGAGCACCTGGATGTCTTGGACGAAGGGGCGTTGAAGGATGTTTTTGAGCGTTTTCGTCCCAGGCGGGTTTACCTATTGGCGGCGATGCTATCGGCTACCGGCGAAGCCCGTCCGCGGGATGCCTGGAAATTGAACATGGATGGTTTGTTACGGGTTTTGGATTGGAGTGTTGTTACCGGGGTCGATCGAGTTTTTTGGCCCAGTTCTATTGCGGTTTTTGGCCCCGAAAGCCCCAAGTCTCCCGCGGAA
The DNA here is from genome assembly GCA_046079785.1 of Bacteroidota bacterium. Classification (GTDB taxonomy): domain Bacteria; phylum Bacteroidota; class Bacteroidia; order UBA7662; family UBA7662; genus SYHX01. The sequence continues at coordinate 542 of JBJTSS010000124.1, read as the reverse complement.
CAGGCCGGTTACATGGACCCGATGACGGTTTATGGTATTTCCAAACTGAGCGGGGAACTCTGGTGTCGGTATTACCATAGCAAACACGGACTGGACGTGCGCTCTCTGCGTTACCCCGGGGTTATTTCATGGCGAACCCCTCCAGGGGGAGGCACCACCGATTATGCGGTTGAAATTTTTCATCGGGCCCTGGACCAGGGCCGTTACACCGGATTTTTGACGGCGGATACCCGCTTGCCGATGATGTATATCGACGATGCGATTCGGGCGACCCTGGAATTGATGGATGCACCCGCTACCAAGATCACCTGCCGGACCTCCTACAACCTGGGCGCGATGGATTTTACACCCGCCGAAATAGCCGCCGAAATCCAAAAAATTCTACCCGGATTTGCGATGAGTTTCGAACCTGATTTTCGGCAGGCCATTGCCGATCAATGGCCTCAGCGTGTGGATGATACCTTGGCTCGAAGGGATTGGGGTTGGGCGCCTCGTTTTGATCTGCAGGCAACCTGCAGGATCATGCTGGACTCGTTGAGGGA
>JBJTSS010000123.1:0-1181 GCA_046079785.1 Bacteroidota bacterium | reverse complement strand
TCGTCATGGGGCTGTGGGGCATAGGTTTTGGGCTAAAACGGGCTGAAAAAAGGGCATAGACACCTATCTTTGCAGTCCCTTGAAAGAAAGGGCTTCTTGGAACGGTTTCGAATCACCCTCGTTTAGCTTGGGTGGTGTTTCTGCCTCAAAAGTAGCCTCCAAACCCAAGGTCACCAAAACCACATCCCATGTCCAAGGTCTGCGATTTAACTGGTAAGCGTGCCATCAAAGGCAACCACGTTTCCCACTCCAATGTCAAAACCAAGCGTCGGTTCAATCCGAATTTGCAACTCAAGAAATTTTTTATCCCCGAAACCGGGGAGTGGATTACGCTGAAGGTTTCCACTTCGGCCATCCGTACCATTGCCAAAAACGGCATGGGCAAAGTGGTTCAGGATTTCCTTTCCAAAGGCCGCATTTAATCCTACTGACCTCATTTTTAACATTTAGACCCTTATCCCAACCCCACCATGGCCAAAAAAGGTAATCGCATTCAGGTCATCTTGGAATGCACCGAACACAAAACCAGCGGCATGCCCGGCATGTCCCGGTACATCACGACCAAGAACAAGAAAAACACCCCGGATCGTATGGAATTGAAGAAGTACAACCCGGTGCTCAAGAAGGTGACGGTACACAAAGAAATCAAGTAAAAAATCGTTACCCGCAAGGAATCTGCTCAACCCCTTAAAATCTAAATCATGGCCAAGAAAGTAGTCGCAACCCTGAAAAAAGAAGCCAGCGAACAAGAAAAAATCGTGAAGGTCATCCGTGCTCGCCGTTCCGAAAAAACGGGGGCGTACACCTTCCGCGAAGAGTTTGTGACCGCCAACAAAGTCAAAGATTTTTTCTCACGCTAATCGCAACGCTTTATTTTGAAAAGGCTTTCCCCAAGGAAAGCCTTTTTTGTTAAACATGGGATTTTTTGATTTTCTTAAAGGACGCAAGGAAAAAGAAGCCTTGGTTCAGGGCTTGGAAAGAACCAAGGAAGGGTTTTTTTCCAAAATAGTCCGGTTAGTGACCGGGAAAACTCGGATTGATGATGAATTGTTGGAGGAGCTGGAAGAAATCCTGCTCTCCGCCGATGTCGGGGTGTCCACCACCGTGCGCATTATGCAAGGCCTTCAAAGTGAAATTGATCGCCGACTTGATCTCCGGCCATCGGATCTCCAGGATTTGCT
>JBJTSS010000122.1:0-6151 GCA_046079785.1 Bacteroidota bacterium | reverse complement strand
TGTTTATGCATGCGGCGGATGCTGTGCATGGGGATTGGGGCATGGTTCAGCCCGATGATCTCCTGATACTGCTGTCTCAAAGCGGGAATTCTCCCGAAATCAAGGCCCTGCTGCCCATGGTGAGTCAAGGAGGCCAACGCCTGGTGGCCATCACCGGCGATCCCCAATCGGCTTTGGCCCAGGCGGCCGGCGCTTACTGCCTTCTGAGCAGCGTGGAGGCCGAAGCCTGCCCCCATAATTTGGCCCCGACCACCTCCACTACCGTACAAATGGCTTGGGGGGACGTTTTGGCCGTGGTTTTGATCGAAATGCATCGTTTTAGCCCCGGGGATTTTGCCCGATACCACCCCGGAGGTGCCTTGGGCAAACGGCTTTATTTGCGGGTTCAAGACCTGGTGGGTCGCAATGCCCGCCCCCAAGTGGCCGAGGAGGCCGGTTTTAAGGCCTTGGTCAACGAAATTTCATCGGGGCGGATGGGGGCTACGGCGGTTGTCCGGGAGGGTAAGCCGGTTGGGGTGGTCACCGACGGGGATTTGCGGCGTACGCTGGAGTCGGGAAGGCCCCTCGAGGCCCTCTGTGCTGCGGATTTGATGAGCCCCAACCCCCGCACGGTGGCCCTGGATGCCCTGGCGGTGGATGCTTTGGCCCTCATGAGAACGCATCAAATCACCCAATTGCTGGCGGTGGACGAAGCCGGGGTTTACCAAGGCGTGGTACATTTGCACGATTTGCTCCGTGAGGGCGTTGTTTGATGATGAATCCTCCCCACCACCCTGTAACCCATCCCCATGTATTGATCATGGCCGGGGGAAGCGGGAGCCGTTTATGGCCCGTTAGCCGGTCCACCAAGCCCAAACAGTTTTACGATTTGCTGGGAACGGGTCAAACGATGTTACAACACACCTACGATCGCGCCTTGACGTTGGCGGGTTCTTCGCATCGAATTCGCGTCATAACGCAGGCGCCCTGGGGGGATCTCGTACGGGAGCAATTGCCCGATTTACCCCAAGAAAATTTATTGTTGGAGCCCATTCGCAAACAGACAGCTGCCGCAACGTATTATGGCCTGTTGAGCCTCCAATCCGAATCCGATCAGGATCATGTCGTTATCTTGCCTTGTGATCACTTTGTTCTGGATCAGGACCGTTTCACGGTTTCTATTCAACAAGCCATGCAACGCTCAGCGCAGAGTTCGGCCTTGGTGATTCTTGGGGTACAACCAACCCGGCCCGAGCCCAATTACGGTTATGTTCAGTATGTTGAACATGCCGGCAACCCGAACGATGGGGTCGGAAATTTTCAGGTGAAAACCTTTACCGATCAGCCATCGCAGGAATTGGCCAATACTTTTTTTCGCTCGGGGGATTTTGCCTGGTATACCGGCATCAAGGTGGGATCCAAACAGGCATTTTTGGATTTGTACCGGCAGTGGATGCCGGATTTAGTCGAATTGTTTGCAGAATTTGAAACCGAGCCAGACCATGTCTTGCGTTCGACGATGATCGAAAAAATTTACCCCCGAACCGCCTCGGTTTCGTTTAGGGAAGGCATCTTGGACAAAGCAGGGACTTTGTTGTTAGAATTGGGGGATTTTGGTTGGGGTGACTTGACGTATTGGGCCGAAATTTACCGGGAACACGAAAAGGATTATTTTGGAAATGCCGTGAATGGTCAACAAGTCGCCTTGTTCGATGCGCACAATAACATGATTCATATCACGGGTCAACGGATTGCCTTGATCGATGGTCTCGAAGATTATGTCGTGGCGGATTCTCCCGAAGGTATCTTGGTCTGTCCCCGGCACAAGGAAGCCGAATTGCGGCAGCGTTTGGCCGTTTTGCGGCGACAGCAATCCGAGAAACCGGGTGGTGATAAACCTTCCCGGCTTAGCTAAAGGGCAGCGATGACCTATTGGCGGTTGTTGATGCTGGCCAGGCCTTTGGGAAGGCCGATGGCCTCCTATCTTTTGTTGACCATCGGGGGGATTGTTTTTGGTTTGGCCAATTTTGGCTTGCTGATTCCCTTGTTGGATTTGATTTTTGGGACAGGGTCATCCAGCCCCCCAGTCACGAACCCCGGCGATGGCTTTTTGGAGGGTTTTCGTAGGCAGTTTCAAGTGTTTTTTGAAGGCATTTTGGTAGATTATGGGCGCAAAGGGGCCTTGGCGTTGGTTTGTGTTGCGGTGGGCGCTTCGATTTTACTAGCTAATTTTTTTCGTTTTTTGGCCCAAAAGGTTTTGAATCGCCTTCGTAGCCGGCTTATTTACCGTCTTCGCCAGGATTTGTACGAGCAGGTTTTGCGTCAAGATATCCGATTCTTTCATCATCGCCGCAAAGGGGATTTGATTTCGGTGCTTTCGAACGATGTTACCGAAATTGAAGGATCGGTGGTTAATACGATGCATGTATTGTTGCGAGAGCCTTTTTTGATATTGGCTTATATTTTCTTTTTGTTGGCGCTATCCCCGGCCCTCACTTTGTTCTCGTTTTTGGTATTGCCTCTTTCGGGATGGTTTATCGGCATGCTTACCAGGCGGTTGCGTAGGGATTCGGGCAATAGCCAAGATTTGTTGGGGTTGCTTCTGTCGCGCTTGGAAGAAACCATTAGCGGGATTCGTATTGTTCGTATGAGCAATGCGAGTCGCTTGATGGCCCAACGATTTGACGTCCTTAATCAAGGGTATGCTACGTTGTTACGCAAAATATTCGACCGCCGTGATTTGGCCAACCCGGTCTCCGAGGCGTTTGGAGTTTTTGCGGTATTGAGTATTTTGTATTTTGGCGGTACCCTGGTGATTGAACAGCGCAGTTCTTTATCGGCCAGTCAGTTTATCGCCTATATTCTTTTGTTTTCGCAATTGTTGCCCCCGGTCAAATCCTTGGGTGCGGCTTATACCAATGTCCAAAAAGGTTTGGCCTCGGCCCGCCGTGTTTTTGCGCTTTTGGACCAAAAACCCCAGGTCTTGGAGCGGCCTAACTCCATAGCCTTGGAGGATATGTCCCAGGGCCTGGTTTTTCGAGGGGTTGGATTTCGCTACGGCGAGGAATGGGTACTTAAGGATTTGAGTTTTGAATGCCGACGTGGGGAGACTGTGGCCTTGGTGGGGGTATCGGGTTCGGGAAAGTCCACCGTCATGGATTTGATTTGTCGCTTCATCGAACCCCAGGAAGGAACGATTACGGTGGATGGCCATGATTTGTCCTCGCTGGGTACCGAGTCTTGGCGTTCGCACTTGGGTTTGGTGGGTCAAGATAATTGGTTGTTCAACGATACCGTCACGGCCAATATCGCCTTTGGGGACCCTGAACCGGATGCGTCTCGGATAGTGTCGGTTGCAAAGGCCGCCAATGCCCATGATTTTGTATCGGCCATGGAAGAGGGATACGCGACCTCGTTGGCCGAACAGGGTTCCCGACTTAGCGGAGGTCAAAGGCAGCGCATCGCTATTGCCCGGGCCTTGTACCGCAATCCCCGCCTCTTGTTGCTGGATGAAGCAACTTCCGCTTTGGATTCTGTGGCAGAGCAAGAGGTCCAGGAAGCCCTGCAGGCTTTGATGCAAGGACGAACAACCTTGGTTATTGCGCATCGCTTGAGCACCATACAGCATGCGGATCGCATTATCGTCCTCCAAAAGGGCCGCAAAGTCCAGGAGGGCAGCCATCAGGCCTTGATGGCCGAAGACGGGGTTTATCGCCGTTTGGTAGAATTGCAGATGCGGGCCTAGGGCTTATTTTTGGGTTTCGTTCCCTCGATACCTAATCCGCTATGGCCGCCAAATACACCGAAGATAACATTAAATCACTGGACTGGAGAGAGCATATTCGGCTCCGACCAGGCATGTACATTGGTAAATTGGGGGATGGCTCGGCCTACGATGATGGGGTCTATGTTTTGATCAAAGAAATTGTTGACAATTGCATTGACGAACATGTTATGGGCTTTGGGAAGGCGATCGAAATTGAATTGAGGCGGGATACGGTAAGGGTTCGGGATTATGGTCGTGGAATTCCTTTGGGAAAATTGGTGGATTGTGTATCGCGAATTAACACCGGAGGTAAGTACGACGGCGAAGCCTTTACCAAATCGGTGGGCTTGAACGGTGTGGGAACTAAGGCGGTCAATGCTTTGAGCAAAAGCTTTGTGGTTCAATCGTTTAGGGAGGGACTAAGTCGCAAAGCAAGCTTTGCGCAGGGTTTGTTATTGGAAGAATCCAAAGACCTGCCAACCAACGAAAAGAATGGAACCTTGGTCGAATTTGTTCCCGATGGCGAGATTTTTCGCCACTTTCATTTTATTCACGAATTCATCGAAGAGCAGTTGTGGAATTACGCCTACCTCAATGCAGGGCTAAGCCTGTACTTGAACGGCAAGAAATTTTTCTCCAAGGATGGCTTATTGGATTTGTTGGTGCGCAAGGCTCCTTCGGATGCGATTCGATATCCCGTTATTCACCTCAAGGGGGATGATATTGAATTGGCTTTTACCCACGGTGAGCAATACGGCGAAGAGCATTATTCCTTTGTGAATGGGCAGTACACCACCCAAGGCGGAACCCACCTGGCCGCGTTTCGGGAGGCGTTTGTGCGGACCATCCGGGAATTTTACAAAAAGGATTTTGACGCCTCCGATGTCCGGGGCTCCATTATAGGGGCCATCAGCCTACGCGTTCAGGAGCCCGTTTTTGAGTCACAGACCAAGACCAAGTTGGGATCCCAGCACATGGCCCCGGGCGGTGCTCCGCTCCGCTCCTTTGTGGGGGATTTTATCAAAAGGGAGCTGGATAATTACCTGCACAAGCATTCGTCGGTGGCCGATGCCTTGCTCAAAAGAATCACTCAGAGCGAGCGGGAACGCAAGGACATGGCCGGGATCAAGAAATTGGCCAACGAACGCGCCAAAAAAGCCAACCTGCATAACCGCAAATTGCGGGATTGTCGGATGCACTACAACGAAGGCCGGAATGAAGGGAATTACAACAGTACTCTTTTTATTACCGAAGGGGATTCGGCGAGCGGTAGCATCACCAAGGCTAGGCAGGTCGAAACCCAGGCGGTATTTAGCCTACGGGGAAAGCCTTTGAATTGTTACGGACTCAAGAAGAAGGTGGTGTACGAGAACGAGGAATTCAATTTGTTGCAACACGCCCTGAATATCGAAGAGGGCCTGGAAAATCTTCGCTACAACCGAGTGGTTATCGCAACAGATGCGGATGTGGACGGAATGCATATACGTCTTTTGTTAATGACGTTCTTTTTGCAGTTTTTTCCGGATTTGGTTCGCGATGGCCATCTCTATATTCTGGATACCCCCTTGTTCAGGGTTCGTAACAAACAAGAAACGGTTTATTGTTACAGTGAGTCCGAAAAGCAGGCCGCTATGGCCCGATTGGGCGCAAGGGCCGAGGTCACCCGTTTCAAAGGACTAGGCGAAATCAGTCCGGATGAGTTTGGTCGTTTCATTGGGCAGGACATGCGTTTGGAGCCCATCATTCTCAAAGCGGATACCTCTATTCCTAAATTGCTGGCCTACTATATGGGCAAGAATACGCCTGAACGTCAGCAGTTTATAGTGGAGAACCTGCGCTGGGAAATGGACGCCCCCCAGGGCGTTGCCTTAGCGAACGAAGAGTCGGCGGTGCCAGCTCTCGCCGAAGGGTAACCAGAGGCGATCGAGGTCGCCGACTTTGGTCAGGAGGGTATCGGCCACCAAGGTTGTGGGGGTAACCCGACCGTCTTGGACCGCACCTTGCATAGTTTGGTGATCCACGGCTTGGATGGGTTGGTGATCCACGGCTTGGATGGTTTGTGAATCATCTGCATTGATGCTCTGGTCTCCGTTGCGGTAGAAGTACCGGCGTTTCTCAAGGAAGTTGAGGTTGAGGCGTTGGCCCAGGTCCTGCATAAAGTGGGTGGCCTTGTCAATGGAGCAGCCGCTGGCCGCTGTATGGCTTTCGTCCACGGCCAAGAGTATAAAATAGCCTTGGTACAAAGACCCCGATGCCCTCAAGTCTTGACGGTGGGCGGTCCAGCTTTGAACAAAAGTTTGCAAGGCTGGGTGGATGAGGGCTGTATCCAGCGGAACGGGCGAGGTAAATATCCAGAGCCGTGCGGTCGCCGGTAATTGTTCAAAGGGAACCCACACGTTGGACTTT
>JBJTSS010000121.1:0-1864 GCA_046079785.1 Bacteroidota bacterium | reverse complement strand
CTTGGAGCATCCGCTTCTCGTTACGCAAAATCACATCAGGGGCCTTGATTTCCATCAAACGCTTGAGACGATTGTTACGGATGATCACCCGACGATACAAATCGTTCAAATCGGAGGTTGCAAAACGACCGCCTTCCAAGGGCACCAGCGGTCTTAACTCCGGTGGGATAACGGGGACCATACGGACCACCATCCACTCGGGGCGGTTGATACGGTTCTCGGCGTTGGATGCCTTAAACGCTTCTACAATTTTGAGACGCTTGAGGGCATCGGTTTTGCGTTGCTGGGACGTTTCGGTGGCCGCTTGGTAACGCAACTGGGCGGACAATTCGTCCAAGTTGATTCGCTCAAGCAAATCGCTGATGGCTTCGGCACCCATTTTGGCAATAAACTTCTGGGGATCGCGGTCATCAAGGTGTTGGTTATCCCTTGGCAAAGAGTCCAAATGATCCAGGTACTCCTCTTCGGTCAAAAAGTCCATTTTTTGGAGTTGACCTTCTTTGATCCCGGCCTGAATAACCACATAACGCTCGTAGTAGATGATCATATCGAGCTTCTTGCTGGGCAGACCCAAGAGGTACCCAATCTTGTTGGGCAAAGAGCGGAAATACCAAATGTGAGCGACCGGCACCACCAACTTGATATGGCCAATCCGATCACGGCGTACTTTTTTCTCGGTAACTTCTACACCGCAGCGATCGCAAACAATTCCTTTGTAGCGAATACGCTTGTATTTGCCGCAATGGCATTCGTAATCCTTGACGGGACCAAAAATCCGCTCGCAGAATAGCCCTCCCATTTCCGGTTTGTAGGTCCGGTAGTTAATGGTTTCGGGCTTGATGATCTCCCCTTGGCTACGCTCCAAGATGGCTTCCGGCGAAGAAAGCCCGATACGAATCTTGGTAAAATTGCTCTTGACCTTCCAATCTTTTCTAAACGACATGGGCGTTGATTAATCGAGTTGAACATCCAAGCACAAACCGCGAAGCTCGTGCAACAATACATTAAAGGACTCGGGGATATTGGCCGGTGGCAGGGGATCGCCCTTGACAATGGCCTCGTAGGCTTTGGCGCGGCCCACAATATCATCCGATTTGTAGGTGAGGATTTCTTGCAAAATATTGGATGCCCCAAAGGCTTCCAAGGCCCAGACCTCCATCTCCCCAAAACGCTGTCCACCAAACTGGGCTTTACCGCCCAAGGGTTGTTGGGTAATGAGCGAATAGGGTCCGATAGAACGGGCGTGCATTTTGTCGTCCACCATGTGACCCAACTTGAGCATGTAAATAACACCCACCGTTGTTTTTTGGTCAAACGCCATACCGGTCTGTCCATCGTACAATTGGGTACCCCCTAATTCCGGAATGCCCGCTTTGATGGTATAATCCTTTACTTCGTCGTAGCTGGCACCATCAAAAATTGGGGTGGCGAATTTGACCCCTAATTCCTTACCGGCCCAAGCCAAAACCGACTCGTAAATCTGACCAAGGTTCATCCGTGATGGTACACCGAGCGGATTGAGTACGATATCCACCGGCTTACCGTCTGCAGTGAAAGGCATGTCTTCATCGCGCACTATACGCGCAACAATCCCCTTGTTACCGTGACGACCGGCCATCTTATCCCCCACCTTGAGTTTACGTTTTTGGGCAACATAGATCTTGGCCAATTGGTTGATACCGGCTGGTAATTCATCCCCAACCTGGATATTGAACTTGCGGCGTTTAGCCTCCCCGCTGAGCTCCGACAAACGAAGCATGTAATTCTTGTGGAGGCGCTCAATAAGTTCGCTCTTTTCTTTGTCAATCAACCAACCCTTAGCGTTGACCTTATCGTAATCCCCTTCGTTAAACCCTTTGCGATT
>JBJTSS010000120.1:0-1865 GCA_046079785.1 Bacteroidota bacterium | reverse complement strand
GGTCGTATCGTAATCAATGGCCATGGAAATCGCCGAGGTACTGATTCCGGTACCCATGGTCACCGTTACGGGAACCACAACGGTATCTCCAACACAGACCCCCGTTACAGATCCAAGGGTGGTATTGATGTTCTGGGCTTTGACTTGCTGACCGACCAAGGCCATAACAAAAATTACCAAAGATGCAAAAACACTTATTTGTAGGATTCTTTTCATAGAAATATGGGTCGTTAATTAACTTTGACTAACTTAATGGCTCGCTCCTCACCTTGGTAAGAGCCCTTCCAGTAAATTTTTACGGAATAAGCGCCCTGGGCCCAAGAGGAACAATCAATAGGAATTTCATGGTAACCGTGCTGTATGGCTTCATAAGTCCCCCTTAGAATAAGACGCCCAAGGGCATCGATAACCGAATATTCAACTACCCCAACCGTAGGCAAGGTTAATCCCAAAGCAGAACCATGGTTGGTGGGGTTAGGAAACAAAGTGACCGCCCAAGGATCAGATCCTGGAACGGGAGCGGCTAGTTTAAAACCTGAATAGGGTTGTGCAAAGCCATCAGCGATTTCACTGGTTGGTATCATACGTAAACGTTCCGAAGTTCGACCTTGAACCTGAAGCCGTAACAATTCTTGACCTTGGAAACCTTCAAAGGGGTTTAGAGAAAACCACGAAATTCGTAATACTTGTTCTTTTTGTTTGAATTTCAGATAACCACCCTCACCGCGAACGATAACATTGAGGACTTCTAAACCCTCTGGCAATAAAATTTCCAAAGTCATAGCACCAACCGAAAGCGTATGCATTAGGTATATCGGCCAATCCCAGACCTCGGTATTGGAAGCGTTCAATCGGCCCAGCGCAAATAAGGGGTCGCCAGCAAGGCGAGATGGTGGAGCAGGGAAATAGCTAGCATTAACATCCCCAAAACATAAGATAGGAACAGGAATATTCACCAAGGTATCTTGCGGATTTACTTCCGCTGAATCAACCCCAAAAGCCCAATCACCCGAAGCAAAAGTCAAGTTATGATCAACGGTTCGCTGACTTATCCGAAATGCCTCTTGCCCATTAACCAAGCCACGATTATTTACATTTCCGGCCTTTAAACGGAGTCCTGTTAAATTCATAGCGCCGGTAAAATGCCTCATAACAACCAACGCATCCGTAGTATTAACGCCTCTCCAAGTTGTAGAACTGCTAAAATCCAAAGAATATTGACCGACCCCGTGAACACCCAAGTCAAAGTACCCGGCTGAATTGGTTTGGGTTGCAGCGATTACTTGACCGTTTCGCTTTAACAAAACCTGAACAAAATTCAATGGAACCGAGGGACTGCTGGCATAAACAGCTCTTCCTTTCATTCGGGAACCTGGCCAGCCAAACGCGTTCAGGGGTTGCTGTAGTCCGAATTTAAAACGTAGTCCACCGACCATGTTTTCATCCAAAAAGGCTTCCCCTACCGTCGTGCTGACCTTCCAAGAGCCCAAGGTATCGTCTCCACCAGCAGGCACCAACCCCCACTGAGCCTTGACCTGACCAAAATTCAGTAATAACAAAAAGAAAACGAAATACACCCGAATAAACCCAAAAAGCTTAAATCCAGGTCCTGAAAACAGTTTCAAACTATTCCTTTGCATTTAAATACCACAATAATGTATCAAAAGTTGATAAGTTCTACACCAATATACGAAATACGTCTCAACTAGAGCCCTTCGGTCTCTTAGAACTATATCTCGCTTCAGAATGGTTGAAAGTTTTCATGTTTCGACCCTAGTACTCTTGGATAAGCACTTCGGTTGGGAACCCTAATTCCTCGTGAAGTTTACGAATCATCTCCAAGGTAAGTTTCCTCTTACGATTCA
>JBJTSS010000119.1:0-2021 GCA_046079785.1 Bacteroidota bacterium | reverse complement strand
CGGGGCCCGGGCCCGCGCTTTGCCCAATCTGCCCATCGACGGCAAAAAGGTCATCGAATACCGTAAGGCCATGAGCCTCGAAAAACAACCCGCTTCCCTCCTGGTGGTCGGATCGGGAGCTATCGGCGTTGAATTTGCCTACGTTTACCAGTCCATGGGCACCAAGGTCACCATCGTAGAATACCTCCCCAATTTGGTTCCGGTCGAAGATGAAGAGGTCTCCAAGGCCCTCGAAAAATCCTACAAAAAAATGGGCATGCAAATCCTGACCAATTCCGCCGTCGAGTCGGTGGATACGTCAGGGCCCCTATGCAAAGTCCAAGTCAAAACGCCAACCGGAGTACAAGTCCTTGAAGCCGAGGTCGTCCTGAGCGCTGCCGGGATTGTTCCTAACATAGAAAATTTGGGCCTTGAAACCTGTGGTATCGCCCTGGACAAAGGCAAAATCAAGGTGGATGACTATTACCGCACCACCACACCCGGCTATTACGCCATCGGGGATGTGGTCAAAGGGCCTGCCTTGGCCCACGTTGCTTCTGCTGAAGGAATTATTTGCGTCGAAAAAATCGCCGGCCATCATCCCGAGCCTTTGGATTACGGCAATATTCCGGGATGTACCTATTGCCAACCGGAAATTGCCAGCGTGGGTATGACCGAAAAAGCAGCCAAAGAAGCTGGCTACGAACTCAAAATCGGAAAATTTCCTTTTAGCGCCTCCGGTAAAGCCAGCGCCTCCGGCCACAAGGACGGTTTTGTTAAACTCATATTTGATGCACAATACGGGGAAATACTGGGCGCTCACATGATTGGCGCCAATGTGACCGAAATGATTGCCGAATTGGTTTTGGCCCGCAAGCTTGAAAGCACCGGCCACGAATTAATCAAAACTGTACATCCCCATCCCACCCTCAGCGAAGCCGTTATGGAAGCCGCTGCCGCTGCTTACGGGGAAGTTATCCACCTCTAAATTTCTTTTGTTATCCTTACCTGCTAAATTATTTGTTATGAAAAATATTTATCGCGCCCTTCGGATTCCAGCCACCGCATTGGTACTGGCTTTGGGCTTGTTTCAGCAATCAGCCCGTGCAGACGAAGGCATGTGGTTACCGATTCAGCTCTCCAAAATCGAATCCCGCATGAAGGAAGCCGGCTTCCGTCTCAGCGCAACGGATCTTTATCAAATCAACCAAGCCGCTGTCAAAGACGCCATTGTGCGCTTGGGGGGTGGGTTTTGTACGGCCGAAATCGTTTCGGACCAAGGCTTGGTCTTGACCAACCACCACTGCGCCTACGATCTGATTCAAAACCACAGCACCGTCGAAAAAGACTACTTAACCCAAGGATTTTGGGCGATGAGTCGGGCCGAGGAATTGCCGAACCCTGGTCTAACCGCATCCACGTTGGTCCGCATGGAGGATGTAACAATGCGCATGAACGATAGCTTGAGGAATGTCCCCGAAGCCCAACGTGGCGCAGTCATTGCCAAGGTCAGCAAAATCATTGCGGACGAAGCATCGGCCGAAAAGAAGGGCTACCAGGGCGATGTGCGTCCTATTTTCTACGGTAACCAATTTATCCTATCCGTTTACATGGTTTACAAGGATGTTCGCTTGGTCGGTGCCCCTCCCAGCAGCATTGGAAAATTTGGTGGCGATACCGACAACTGGATGTTGCCTCGTCATACCGGCGATTTTTCGGTTCTTCGCATTTATACCGGCCCGAACGGAGAATCAGCCGACTACGATAGCCTTCGTAACATTCCCCTCAAGCCCAATCGTTACCTCGCGGTTTGTACATCCGGCGTGCAGAAAGGCGACTATACCATGGTCATGGGCTACCCCGGAACCACCAACCGGTATTTGAGCGCGGATAATTTGGATTTTAATTTGGCCACAGTCAATGCCATGGTCGAGGATATGATTGGCGCCCGCATGCAATCATACAAAGAAGACATGGACAAGGACGACAAAATCCGAATTGCCTTGGCTTCCACCTACGCATCCGGCATGAATACCTACAAG
>JBJTSS010000118.1:0-1499 GCA_046079785.1 Bacteroidota bacterium | reverse complement strand
GTTTCCAATCAAAAGCAAACCGCCTTCGGTAGGAAAAGAAGCACGATCCAGCGAGGGGCATCGGAGATCAGCGCCTAGGACCCAAGGCCCGGAAGCGGGTTTCTTTGCGTTTGATAGCAACGACGCTGGTCCAAACGCATCGACCGGCGTCCCTGTTATTTCTGATAGGTAGTCGACCGACAAAGGTCCATAATGCACAGGCATTCGAAAGACAGAACCCATGGACGCTTGAACAACCTTGCTGTTATAACAATTCACGGTATCAAGGCTACAAACCAGCCCGCTGAATCCAAACCAATCCGCAACCCGCAACATCGTTCCCAAGTTACCCGGATCTTGGATTCGATCTAGGACCAACCACCATGGAGCCAACGAACGAATCTCTCTCGCTTTGATGGGTTCCCTAGGCCCAAAAAAACCGAGCATGGAAGGCGGGCTGTTAAGCTTGGAGATGCGTTCCATATCCGTTGAGGATGCCCAGCCGCTTAGGTTTTGGTACGATGGCATCCATGGAAACAAGGCCGTAACCTCCGATTCGGCTTGCTCTTTGTGCTTTGAATCAAAAACCAAGGCCGTAGGTACCCAACCGCACGCCAAGGCCTCGGCCACCAGTTTGGGGCCTTCCACCAACACCTCTTTTTGGAACTTGCCCTGAGGTCGTTGAGCAAGGGCCACCAAGGCTTTAACTTCGGCTTTGCTCCAATGTCGTATTTCCACTCCCCAAAGATACTTCGACGACCCGTCCTGGTCCTGCTTGGGTTCTTGCTCTTGCAAAGTGCCTGCACTGTCCAAAAGAAATTAAACGAAGGCGAGGTATGGCTTCGGGGATACCGGGTCCAAGGGGTCACCCCCATTCAAGCGAGGGCCATGGAAAAATCCCTGAAGCCTGTTTTGAATCGAAGGGCTTTGGGGTTGTTTCCTTGGAGAACCCATGCTTTTTTGGGCTTGAATAAGGGGCAGACCACTCGTTTTAGGAATGCGCTGCTGACCCGCTTTGCCGAAGCTCCCGTGCTCAGCAACCAAGAAGGGATGAACTCCAAAGCAGAGTATCTACGCAAAACCCTGATGGACCAAGGCTTTTTGAGGGCTTCGGTACGACACCAACGCAAAATTGGTCCGAGAGGAGCCTTGGAAACCTTCTTTTTGGAACCTGGACCAGGCTACGTTTTGGGTCGATTGGACATCCAAGGTTCATCCCCTGATTTGATCCCCCTGGTTCAATCCCTCCAACGGAACCATCCCGAACGATTTCCCCGTCCTGGCGAACCCTACCAAGCATCCAGCCTGGGTCAAACCCGAAACTGGTTGGCTCAGCAATTCCGGGACGCAGGTTTTTTTCGATTTAGTGCTGATTTTTTGGAATTCATCAAGGATAGCAGCCGACAAACCGGGGTGATTGACTTGGTCCTGCAAATTCGCAAACCTGCACAGGCCTATTATCACAAGCCTTATCGTTTGCAGCGTTGGACCCTGGATATCGGTCGAGACCGAGTGCCTCT
>JBJTSS010000117.1:0-5329 GCA_046079785.1 Bacteroidota bacterium | reverse complement strand
CATCGAACCCTACGTCAAGGGCGGAAAAATTGGTCTATTCGGGGGTGCCGGTGTTGGCAAAACCGTTTTGATTATGGAATTAATCAACAACATTGCCAAGGGTTACGACGGGATGTCGGTATTTGCCGGCGTCGGCGAGCGGACCCGCGAAGGGAACGATTTGATGCGTGAAATGATTGAATCCGGGGTTTTGAAATACGGGGAAACCTTCCGCCATGAAATGGAAGAGGGTAAATGGGCGCTGGACAAAGTGGATTACAACGAATTGGAAGAATCCAGGATTTCCCTGGTCTTTGGCCAAATGAATGAACCACCGGGAGCACGCGCACGCGTTGCCTTGTCGGGCTTGACCTTGGCCGAGCATCTGCGCGATGGGGATGAAAAGGATGCCACCGGCCGAGATATTTTGTTCTTTATTGATAACATTTTCCGGTTTACCCAAGCCGGGTCCGAAGTATCAGCCCTCTTGGGCCGTATGCCCTCGGCGGTAGGGTATCAGCCGACATTGGCCACCGAAATGGGTTTAATGCAAGAGCGCATAACCTCCACCAAAAGGGGTTCCATTACCTCCGTTCAGGCCGTTTATGTTCCGGCCGATGACTTAACAGACCCGGCACCGGCAACCACCTTTGCCCACTTGGATGCCACCACGGTATTGAGCCGCAAAATTGCAGAGTTGGGAATTTACCCAGCGGTGGATCCTTTGGATTCGACCTCCCGCATTCTATCCCGGGATATCCTGGGTGATGCCCACTACGACTGCGCAATGCGGGTCAAGCAGATTCTCCAACGCTACAAAGAGCTCCAAGACATCATCGCCATTTTGGGTATGGATGAACTCAGCGAAGAAGATAAATTGGTTGTGGGCCGTGCTCGTCGTGTTCAGCGTTTTCTTTCGCAGCCCTTCCATGTCGCCGAACAATTCACAGGCCTCAAGGGTGTTTTGGTTCCCATCGAAGAAACCATTCGTGGTTTTAACATGATTTTGGAAGGTGTAGTTGACCAGTACCCCGAGGCCGCTTTTAACCTCAAGGGAAGTATCGACGAAGTCATCGAAGCAGGTCGCAAAATGTTGGCCGAACAAGCCTAAGTCATGGCTTTGGAATTGCAAGTACTGACCCCCGAAAAGGTCCTTTTCGAAGGGTCCGTGGTATCGGTCAAGGTGCCGGGTAGTGATGGACCCTTTGAGGTACTTCGAGATCACGCCCCTTTGGTAGCTTCACTCCAAAACCCGGGTACCCTGGAGCTCAAGGGTCAGGACGGTTCGGTGGTTCGATTTCGTTTGCTCGGTGGAGTGGTCGAAGTGCTGCACAACCGTGTTGTTGTGCTCAGTCCGGGTCACCAAGAAGCCTAGTCGGTTGCATCCCCCCAGGTATCTTCATCCTGGGCCTTTTCGTACGCATAGCCGGAACAATCCATATTGATCGCCACTCCTCCTTCGGGTGCTTTGAAGGAGGCAGGTTTGATCCCCAAGCGGCTATCGCTCATGACTTTTTGCATAAAAAGCCCAAAGATGGGCAAGGCCGTATTGGCCCCTCCCCCCAGGCTGGTGCTTCGAAAATGTACGGCTCTATCGTCGGCCCCAACCCAGGCTCCCGCTACCAAATCGGGGTGAAAACCAATGAACCAACCGTCTGAATTGTTTTGGGTGGTTCCGGTTTTGCCCGCGATTTCGCCTCCGAGGTTGTATCGGTAACGCAGTCGCGATGCCGTTCCCCCATCCACCACTTTTTGCAAGAGCTTGGTCATCACAAACGCGGTCTCTTCGCTTAACACATCCTTGGTTTCCGGAAAATTCTCCAGGAGCACATTGCCCTGACGGTCAGTAATCCGGGTAATCATCATCGGCTTGGTCCAAACGCCTCGATTCGGGTAGGTAGCGTAGGCTCCCACCATTTCGAAAACACTCATGTCAAAGCTACCCAAGCAAAGGCTGGGGTACGGTTGCATCGTCGAAGTAATACCCATTTTTCGGCTTAGCTCCAGGACTGGTTCAGGACCCACCTGTTTCATCAAGTAGGCCACAATGTTGTTAACCGATAGGGCGAGTCCACGAAACATGCTCATGGAGCCTCCAATTTTGCCGTCGTAATTCTGCGGGGTCCAATTTTCGAAAGCCTCAAAGGTGACCGGGAGATTAGGAATAGGCTGGCAAGGATCAAAGCCGTTATCCACGGCCACTGTGTAGACCAAGGGTTTAAAGGCCGACCCCACCTGTCTTTTGGCTTGGGTATTGACGTGATCGTATTGGCTAAAATCCATATCAATACCTCCAACCCATGCCTTGACATGACCATTGTGGGGATCCATGGCCATGAATCCGGTGTGGAGGAATTTTTTGGCGTAACGGATGGAATCCATCGGGGTCATCAGGGTATCCACAAAGCCGTTCCATGTAAATAATCGAATATCCGTGGGTTCGTTAAAGTGTCGTCGAATAGCGGATTCGGACCAATCTTGGTCCTTGAGTCGGAGGTAACGCTGGGATCTCCTCATTCCTTGGTCCAGAATTTCGGTGAATTCACCCCAAGGGTCCTTCCCTTTCCAGTGCTGGTCAAAGAGAGCCTGCAAACTTTTCATTTGAGCTCGCACCGACTCCTCCGCATAAGCCTGCATCCGGGAATCCACGGTGGTATAGATTTTGAGACCATCCCGGTAAAGGTTGTACGGCTCCCCTTCGGGGTTCACTTGGGTTTTGATCCACTCGCTGAGTTCTTGACGCAGGTATTCTCGAAAATAGGTTGCGGTACCCGCGGCATGGGATTGGGGCCTCAATCGCAGGGCCAAAGGCATACCCTGATAGCGTGCGCCGACCTCTTCGTCCAGGAAGTGGTATTTGACCATTTGACTAACGACGGTATTGCGTCGGTTAAGGCAGCGATCCGGATGCCGGGTAGGGGAGTAGTAGGTAATTCCTTTGAGCAGTCCCACCAGCAAAGCGGCCTCGTGCACGTCCAAGGATCGGACATCCTTATCAAAGTAGGTTCTGGAGGCAGCGCTTATTCCAAAAGAATTGTAACCAAACTCAACCGTATTGAGGTACATGGCCAGGATTTCCTGTTTGGTGTATCTTTTTTCGAGCTGAACCGCAATGATCCATTCCTTGACTTTTTGGAGCAAACGGGCCGGTTTGGAACGGGCGCGTTGACCGTTGAACAGATTCAGCGCCAATTGTTGGGTAATCGTCGAAGCACCCCCTTCACGGCCCATAAAAACCACGGCTCTGGCCAAGGCTCTTAGATCAATGCCTGAATGTTGGTAAAAACGTATATCCTCGGTCGCTACCAAGGCATGGATAACATGCGGGGATATCTCGTGGAATTTGGTGTACGAACGGTTTTGGAGGTAAAACTTACCGAGGACTTGACCGTCGGAGGAAATAATTTCTGTGGCTAGGTTGCTTTTGGGATTTTCCAGATCCTCGAACGAAGGCATTTCGCCCAGGCCACCTGTGACGGTAAGTAAAAAGACCAACAGCCCCAGGCCCATCAAGACCGCGTAGATTCGCCAAACCCGGCGGGTCCAAACAGGGCTAGGGTTGGGGGAGGATTCGGGTTGAGTTGAAGCAGGCATAAATTTAAGGTTGGTGTTCCCGCTGGAATAAAATTAAATAATCGTTGAGGGATAGATTCTTGTATAATTTGTTAAAATCATCCCGAGCCACATAGAACCAATCGTACGATCCTGCAATTAGATCCCTGAAAAGATCGCTATCGGTTTGGGCTTGTTTCCAAAATTGGAGAGCGGTGGCACGATCCGGGGTTTCTTTGATCAAGACCAATTGCTCCACTTCTCTGTAAACGGGATAAGAAATTTTGACCCCTAATCGTCGATAGTTTTTTTCGGCAAAGCGACTCATCTTCACCCCGATTTCGATATTCTTTTGATAAACGGAGGCGTTCATTCGTAACACCAGGTAATGGGGTTGTACCGAATCTCCCTTGAATTCGTAGCGGTCTTGGACACGGCCGGTTTCCATCCCCGCTCCGCTCTTGGAACGACCACGGGACTGTTCCGGGAAAAGGACATCAAGCATGCCTTGGGCCGCTGTGCAAGGGCTACCGGACTGCTTGCCGAGGCGTAGGATTCCAAGCTGCGCTGCAGAAGAGCGCTGTCTTTGCGGGATGCCGAAACACTTTCCAAAAAACCAAAATAGGGCATGAGGGTATCGGAGGCGTAGCGGGTTTTGGCCCATTTGCAGGCAAGCACCACCGAGTCGTATCGACCAGCAGCATACAATCGATAACAATACCGGTAATGGGCTTCGGCAGCGATACGCATCGAGTCCGATATTCCGGTACTTTTTCCATGTATCATGGCTGTAAAGGGAGATTCAGGGTATAAACTATCCAGGAGGCGAGCACTTTGGAGCCGGCGTGTCGTATCGCTGAGGGCTTCATAACACCGAAAGGCTTGGTACAAAATTTCGGGCTCGGTGGAGGTCTGAGGAAACCGCGCCAAGTGGGCTTCTGCAAATGGTAGGGCGGCCCTGTAATCCCCCAGACGGTCTTTGTAAAGTTTGGTCAGGGCCAAATGGGCTTTGCGCACCAGGGATAAGGATTTGTTACGAGATGCCTCATCACGGGGTATTCGCAACTTAAGATTTTCGACGGTTCGGGGTAATTTGTTGAGTGAATCCACCAAGGGGTCCTCATCGGCTTCGGAGCTTGTTGCGGTCGTACCGGGCACTTCTTCGGCGTTTCCCTTGCTGGCGACGCTTCGTCTCCAGTGGTCGGTATTTTCACGTTTACCCCAGATTTGCAAAAACTGATTGTAATCGCTGCCGATGAGTTGGGTATTGTAAAAATGCCATTCCCCTCCGGCCGATGCCATGGAAGCGGCACCCATGTTGCGCTGGAGCATGAGGGGATCAACCCAGTTGTTGTTGCTGTTGGCCAAGCGTGCATTTTTGGTGGAGTCCTCGGCTTTGGCCTTGGCCAGGGCAGCTTGTTTGCGTTCTTCGTCCAAAATTTTGGTGAGACGTGCGGTTAATTTGCTATCGGGCAAGGCCCCCAGTTCCAACATTGAGTCTTGAACGTTAATGGTTTTGAGATGCCGAACCATTTCGCCCAGGTAGGCTTGTTTGTTTCGAATTTCTTTGAATCGGGGATGTTCTTTGTCCAGGTTATTATTTAGGCTATCGTAAAAAAGACCGGCCTCTTCGTAGCGTTTCTGTTCAAAGCAAGCATCCCCCAAGGTGAGCCAGGTTTTTTTGCGTTGTGCATTGATTTCTAAAGAATGTGCCAACGAAAGACGGAAGTTGTTTTCGGCTTCTTGGTTTTTCTTTTCGTTTCGGTCCAGCAAGCCCAACTCAAAATAAAGGACGTCC
>JBJTSS010000116.1:0-1486 GCA_046079785.1 Bacteroidota bacterium | reverse complement strand
AACACCGACCAAGCCACCGAACTTATGCTACAATTAGGGCGTGAATTGGGTCTCCAACCCCGTTCAACCTCTTCAACTTTTTCTGAAGGGCAGGGTATTGACTGAATGCCATTCCTTGTGCAAATTAGCACCCTCCTAACCACCCCTCCCAAACCCCATGTCCGTATACCGCTTTAAGGTCATCATCGAAGATTACGAAGACCTCTTCCGGGAAATTGAAATCAAGGCCAACCAAAGTTTTGAGGATTTTCATTTCGCCATTCTTAAGGCTTTTTCTTTTGACCTCAAACACTCGGCTTCGTTTTTTTTCAGCGATGACTTGTGGCACATGGAAGACGAAATCGCCTTCAAGGATATTCCGTATTCTTTGATCGGGAACGCAACGCCCATGATTGCGACCAAACTCAGCCAATTCATCGATGACCCCCATCAACGGTTCATTTATGTCTACCGTTCCGAAGAAGATTCCTGGGCTTTTTTGGTGGAATTAATGGCGATTCAAGGCCTACCTGGCGGGGAGGTGGTTTTGCCCCGGGTCGTGCGTTCCGAAGGCGAGCCGCCCAAACAATACAACCCACGTCAAGCAAACCCGGCCAAGTCCGAGCCGGCCACCTCGGCTGCAAGCTCCACCGCCGCCGCCCTTCCTTTGGCCGTTGATGATTCCGAGCCAGAGGCCGATGATCTGCAGGAGGATCAACTTTTTGAGTCTATCGAAAGCATGGGTAACTCCCGAAAATCTTCCAGTCTGGATTTGGGGGCAAGCGCCGATGAGGTACCCCCGGGATTTGTCTTGGACGAAGACCTTAGCGAGGATAGCGACGAAGACGCCGATAACGAAGACGGGGACGGTGATTTTGACGATACGGAGGACGACGATTACGAAAGAGACAGCGGTCGTCGTTCCGGGGGTTATGACGAAGACGATTACTGAGGAACTCGGAACCCGTCCCCGCCTTTTGTTGGTGGTGGGCCCAACGGCTTCCGGCAAAACTGCTTTGGCCGTTCAGTTGGCTCAACAATTAGACACGGCTGTTTTGTCAGCCGATTCCAGGCAATGTTACCGTGAAATGCCCGTGGGGTCGGCGGCTGCAACCGAGACCGAACAACAAGGCGTGCCCCATTATTTCGTTGGTGATCGCTCCATTCATCAACACCTCAACGCAGGAGGCTTCGCAACCGAAGCATTGAACCTGCTCTCTTCACTGTGGAAAACCAGGCGCACGGTGGTGGTCTGCGGTGGTGCAGGATTATTTATTCGAGCCTTGGTGGATGGTTTTGACCCTCTGACCCCCGCTCAACCCGATCTACGACAGCACTGGCACGCTGTTTTTGAAAACGAGGGCATTCAAGCCCTCCAAAAGGCCGTCCTTGAGCGCGATCCTGCCTATGCATGGCAGGCGGATATGCAAAACCATCAACGTTTGATCCGTGCCTTGGAAATTATGGATACGGAGGGTCGCCCCGTCACCGAATTGTGGACCCGCAC
>JBJTSS010000115.1:0-1425 GCA_046079785.1 Bacteroidota bacterium | reverse complement strand
GACCAATCTCGCTCCCTTCACGGATTCCCTGATTTCGCTTTCTACCCTCTATACTCCGACTGTTAAGGTCTTTTCGTATTGTGATTATTCTGCCTACGCTACCGGTGTTTCGGACGAAGATTCTTCGAACAATGTGGCTAGACGTCAATTGGAGTTAACCGATACCATTTTCGGTACCGCGCAGACTCTGCCTACGGCTCAAGGTTCGATTGGAACGGCTTCGTTCTCAGGTGCAACCGATTTGCCTATCGCCAATATGATTGAAATAGTAAGTCAGGATACGGTGATGAGTGCTTCTTTCCGTTTATTTCAAGGCAATTCCGGCGCAGTTAATACCGGGCCTGTAGGGAGTAATATTTATTTCACCATTGAAGGAAACGATACGGCCTCGGCCAATGCTGGTTTGCCCGGTGGGCTAGCCTACGTTTTGATGGAAACCGATCTTTACACCGTTACCCAAGCTGACTTTAACAGTGGCTGGATTAACGTTAATTTCCCTGCTACCATTGGCGGTTCGCCGCAGAACCGCATTTTGGCCCCAGGACAATATTGGTTGGTGGCTCGCTTGTTCTCCAATGCCGGACAGAACCATATTCGCGTTTGGGACGATCAATCGATCACCCAGCCTTGGTACACCTCGACAATCAATGTTTCAAATACTTGGTACAGCAACGGGAACAATTTCCGTATGCCTTTGAATCTCCGTTCTGGATTCACGCCTCCTCCTTGCCAGGCTCCCACAGCACTTGCGGTAAATGGGGTAACCAATACGGGTGCCAGTCTTGCTTGGGGTTCCGTATCGGGTGCAACCTCCTACGAAATCAAGATTCAAGCCGCAGGGCTGGGCGCGCCCACCGGTTCAGGGACCATCGTGAGCACCAACAGCTTCAACGCAACAGGATTGACTCCCAGCACATCGTACGAGTATTATGTTCGTACCAATTGTGCTGGTGGTCTTTTCAGCACCTGGTCCGGTCCTTCAACCTTCTTAACCAATTGTAATAGTGTTAATATTCCTTTGTTGGAGAATTTTGAGCCCGCTTCATCAACCCGCGGTTGCTGGAGAAGTGTAGGAGCTTGGCGTTTGGCTAATGGGGTATCGAATACCACCGTATCTGCCAGCGATTCAGTTTCCATGTATTTTGATTTCTACAATACCCCCAAGAATACCGGTGGTTTCTCCTTGTTCACACCTCAATTTGCTCCAGTGCCTTCCGGTACAGCTTTGAAATTCGCCTATGCCCATGCAACGTATTCCAATACGGACACCGATCGTGTGGTCATTCTCACCACAACCAACGATACCACGTGGGTTACCTTGGATACCCTAGTAGGTGGTCCTTACGGATACGGATCCATGACGACTGCGCCTAATTCGCAAGGACCTTTTGTTCCTACCGCTTCTCAGTGGGGTGCCAAAACCTA
>JBJTSS010000114.1:0-22967 GCA_046079785.1 Bacteroidota bacterium | reverse complement strand
CAAGAAAATGCGCCCAACCCCTGCCCCAACGGCCCGCCGCATCACCTCCGATCGATCCTCGTCAAAGGCGTCGGCGTACAAATGGCAATGGGTATCGGTAAGCAATCGCTTAGCTCCTGCGGTTCATGAAAATAGACACGTAATACAGAAGCGTCGCCAAGGACGAAAGGGCTGCAATCACGTAGGTCATCGCCGCCCAATGAAGGGCGTCTTTGGCCATGGTGTGCTGTTGGCTGTGGGTAATGTTGCTCCGATCCAACCAAACAAGAGCTCGGCGCGAAGCGTCAAATTCAACCGGCAAGGTCACGAAAGTGAAAAGGGTAGTGCCTGCAAAAAGGATAATCCCTAACAACAAAAGTTGAGGGAAAATCTGCAGGGTAAGGACGCCGATCAAGAGTATCCAAGGCATGAAACGGCTGGTCACGCTCAGGGCCGGCACCATCGCGGAACGGAATTGCAGCCAGGAATAGGCGGTGGCGTGTTGGACCGCATGGCCTACTTCGTGGGCCGCAACGGCAGCAGCCGCTACGGAACGACCGTAAAAGACTTCATGGCTAAGGTTGACCGTCCGCTTGCTGGGGTCGTAGTGGTCGGTCAATTGACCCTCGGTAGAAATCACCTGAACATTGCTAATGTTATGTTCGGACAACATCCGCCTTGCAACTTCTTCACCGGTCAATCCGGAATAAAGAGGCGTCGCCGCATAGAGTTTGAAACGATTTTTGAAACGAGCACCAACCAGCCAACTGGCGAGCATGATACCCAGCATAAGGAAAATGGAAAAAGACATAGTAATAATTTTAGAGGTTTTGGGTTGACTGCATCAAATTTCGTGCCAAAATCAAAGTCGTCAATCGAGCCACCGATGTAGCTGCTTAAAGCAGACGCGTGATAAGGTCATCGGCTTGGAGGCCCTGGGCTTCGGCTTTGTAATTCAAAACCATGCGATGCGCAAGAACTTCGTGGGCGACAGCCTTCACGTCTTCGATGTCCGGGCTGTACTTCCCATGGGTTGCTGCATGGCATTTGGCACCCAGCACCAAGTATTGAGACGCACGGGGGCCCGCTCCCCATTGCACCAAGTCCTTGGTGAAATCGCGGGCTTGTTCCGAACCAGGACGGGTCGAGGCGGTCAATTGGACTGCATATTCCAGCACATGGTCTGTAACGGGCATTCGACGAATTAATTGCTGAAAAAACAACAATGTCTCCCCGTCCATGACCTTGTTGGGTACCGCAGGGATGGAGGAGGTGGTTTGCCGAACCACCTGGATTTCTTCGGAAAGGCTCGGGTACTGCATACGAATCTGGAACATGAAACGGTCCAGTTGAGCCTCTGGCAAAGGGTAGGTGCCCTCTTGCTCAATGGGATTCTGGGTTGCCAAAACAAAGAACGGCGAGGGAAGACGATGCGTTTGCCCACCTACGGTGAGTTGCCGCTCTTGCATGGCCTCCAGCAAGGCGGACTGGGTTTTGGGCGGTGTGCGGTTAATCTCATCCGCCAAGACCATGTTGGCAAACAACGGCCCGGGGATGAATTTGAAAGCCCGGTTTTGGTCCAAAATCTCAGAACCGGTGATATCTCCAGGCATCAAATCCGGGGTAAATTGAATTCGGTTAAAGCTCAAATCCAAAACAGAACTGATCGTTTGCACCAAGGTGGTCTTCGCAAGACCCGGAACCCCAACCAAGAAACAATGCCCATTGGCCAACAAGGCCATCCATACCGACTGCACGGCTTGGCTTTGACCGACAACGACTTTGGCGGCCTCCGTAGAAAATTCACGGTACAAGGCGCTCAATCCGTCCACCGCTTCGCGGTCCGATGCGTAATTCAATTTCATGCCTGCAATTTAACGCCCTTTGGGGTGTGGCTCAAATCATTTTTGTCCGATGAATCAAATCAATTTTGTCGAATGCATCAAATCATTTCCGCGGACAAGACGCGGAGATTTTCATCCAAACGATAAACCCTCGGCGTGGCGGTGGGGAGTTCAAATTGCAGGATTTGTTCCGGACTTAGCCCCTCCAAAGCCATGACCAATGCCCTCAAGGAATTGCCATGGGCTACCACCAGGATGTTTTGACCGCTTCGTAACAACGGAGCAACGAGGGCCTCGTAGTAGGGAATAACCCGATCCGCGGTATCCTTGAGGCTTTCGCCACCCGGAGGAGGAATATCGTAGCTGCGTCTCCATTGGTGGACCTGCTCCGCGCCAAAGCGTGCCACCGTTTCGTCCTTGTTCAGACCTTGCAAATCCCCGTACATTCTTTCGTTCAAGGCCGCATCGCAAGTGATGGAGCAATCGCTTTGGCCCGTTTCGGCCAGAATATAGTCCAAGGTCCGCTTGGCCCTGGTCAAGACCGAACAGAAAGCCTGGTCAAATCGCAAGCCCGTCAAACGTTGACCCGCCGAGCGCGCCTCATCTTCGCCTTTGGCTGTCAAATCCACATCCACCCACCCGGTGAATCGATTTTCCAAATTCCACTTTGACTGCCCATGCCTCACCAAAACCAATGTGCTCCCAGGTGCTGTCATGATAAATGTTTAAAATGTTTTGATTTCGTTGATCTGAATTTCCTTCAAGGCGAGGGCCATGGCCTTGAGCCATTCCTGCTGCCGCAACCGCAATTCCTGCGCTGCGGCCGAAGAAGCCAAGCGCACGTACACCACATGACCCCCATCCCATTTCAGGGCAGTTGTTTGTGAGGCCATCAAAGGGCCTGCACATTGCTCCCAAGCGATGCGGATAAGCTCTTGCTGCAATGGCTTTTGATGCCCAAAATGCCCTGCCCACGCTTGAATCCAATCTTTCAAACCAAGATGGGTCGAGCGTTGAATTTTGTCACTGCTCATGGTTTTGCCCTCCATTTCTGCGATGAATATGCCGCTCAGCATGGTAGGATGAACGAACCAAAGGTCCCGACTCCACCCAATCCAAACCCATGCCCAAACCCCATTCCGCATACTCATGGAAACGTTCCGGGGTGACAAATTCGTGAACGGGCAAATGCATTTGGGTGGGTTGCAGGTACTGACCAATGGTCACCACATCAACCCCGCACTGCATTAAATCAGCCAGAATCTGGCGTACCTCGTCGGGGGTCTCCCCCAGGCCCACCATGAAACCGGTCTTGGTACGCAGGCCTGCAGCTTTGATGCGGGCTAATTGTTCCAAACTGCGTTCGTAGCGGGCCTGCGGCCTGACCTGCCGGTAGAGGCGGGCCACCGTTTCCATATTATGCGATACCACCTCCGGGCGCTGAGCCAAAATGGTGTCCAAAGCTTCCCAATTTCCCTTGACATCCGGAATCAGGGTCTCCATGGTGGTCTTCGGCGATTGCCTGCGGATTTCCCGCACCGTGGCCGCCCAGACCCCCGCTCCTCGATCCGGCAATTCATCCCGGTTCACCGAAGTGATGACCGCATGCTGTACCTCCATCCTTCGAATCGCTTCCGCCACCCGATAAGGCTCCTCCAGATCCAGAAACCCGGGCCTTCCCGTTGCGACCGCACAGAAAGAACATGCCCTCGTGCATACATTCCCCAAAATCATAAAGGTTGCCGTCCCTGCGCCCCAACATTCCCCCATATTCGGACAATTCCCGCTCTCACAGATGGTGTGCAATTGGTACTGATCCACCAAACCCCTCACCTTGCGATACTCCGGCCCGGTAGGCAATTTGACCCTCAACCAGGAAGGCTTGCGCGGCCTCTCCGTGGTTGCTACGGCCTTGGATGGGTCGATAATCGTGGATGAATGATCCTGCATGTTGCTCACAAAAGTACAGCCAATCCACCAACCCCGAAGTCCGTTATTGAACCCCTATACAGCCATAAATTATTTTCGACGACCCATTTGATACGCCAAATAAAGACTCAGCAAATATGGCTTGTTCTCAACCCACGCCATCGTTGGCAATGGCTTGGGGAACACCCCCGCCATGACGCCCAATTCGACCCATTGCGGTGAACGGCTTTGCTTTCCCCATTCGGCGGATAATCCACCTTTGACATATATTCCCGGTATGATCCGCAAATCACCTACACCTTTGAACCAAGGAGAGGCCTTGGCAATATTGGATGTGTTATGCTTTTCGGGATCATACGCCTCAGCCTTCTCTATGAAAGGCTGATCCTTGGAAGTGTTAGGATCCTCGTTGGGATAAATAATTTGCAAATACACCGGTTTGAGCATCCCCATAGCCAGGCCACCGGACCATGTTCCTCTTAATTCAATTCCATGGTTAATGCCCTTCTCCATCCACAGGTACGATGTGCCCCAACCAAGATTCAAAGTGAAGGTCTCGTGCAGTAATCCCGGGGTATAGGTGGAGTTTTGATCCTCCGGATTCACTTGGGTTTTGAAAGCCCGGGGGTGTTTCCAACGGAACAACGTGGCTTCCCAATGAGATTCTGTCGCAAATGTTCTGTTTTGAATGCTTTTGCCGCCTAACCACCAGCCTGCGGTATGCAAACCACCACCCAGGCTGTAAGCCGTGTAGAAGGTGGGCAAAGACCCCGCATTGCGCTGTTCCCAATCAAAATTTCCATAAAATTCGGTGCTCTGAGCTCTAACAAAGCCTGTGAAACCCAGGCACCATAAAGCACCCAAGAACCCAAGCCCTAACCTTCTAATCAAAAGGTATCTAAGCCTTGGAACCTTGTGCAGCAACGACTGCCTTGCCGTGGTTAATTCCATCCTGTTGAGCGTAGGCTGGGCATTTTCGGTGGCAGGATGCCCCTAGCAAACCTAGTGCTAGCAAAGCAAACCAAATTTTCCGCATACCCAAATCTATAACCATAAACGCACAAAGCCACCCTTTCGGGTGGCTTTGTGTAACATTCGGGCAAAACCCTAATGCTCGCGGTTCAGCTGATTAATCTCTGCGTTGAACAGGGAGGTGGGTGCGGTAATTGCGTCCACCGGCATTCAGCTCAATTTGAAGCTCGTAACGGCCAGCCGCCAAAGAACTCATATCCACAGGCAATTCGGTATTCAAGGCCTGGCTTGTGACCGTCTGGCTCATCACCACCTTGCCCAAAACATCCACCAAGCGGAGTTTCAACTCACCAGCCGCTGGCAGGTTCAAACGAACCGAACTCATGCCCTGTGTTGGGTTAGGATAAACAGAGGCCACCAGGTCAGCCTGAAGCCCACGAAGCGAAGGCATGCGCAGACCCACCATTTCCATGACTTGGGCCAATGGGTCAGCAATCTCTGAACCTTCGGCTACGGTCCAATCGCTCACTGCGACCGAACGATCCGAGGCAATACGCATACGGAACAAAGACTGACCGGCAACCAACTTCACACCGGCCACATCAAACCATGTAAGGCGCAATTGACCGTTGTGCACATTGTAGTCAAAGCGACCACCCTCCAAGTTGGAAACCACTTGTTCTATACGAACACCGCTTGGGATATCAAGTGCCAACGACAAGGCCCCCATTTCCAAAGCACGATCAACACGCACGTCCATCCAGTTTTCATCGCTGATGGATTGAACGCCACCCTCAGCAAGGTTCAGGCCGATGAATTGACGACCCGCTGCAGGAGAGTAGGAATTGTTGACGTCACCGATGGCAATACCAAAGAGATCCGTGGTGATTTCGCTAAGATTCAAATTGTAATTCTTCGATTCAAATTTCCAATCGCCGGCAGGGAAATTGTTACGCGTTCCGTTGTAGCGGTTGATAATCATCAAGGCATCAGTTGCATTGACCAAAGCGCTCAAATTCACGTCTGCTGCAGCAAGATTCAACCCGCTGACCAAACCAATGCCTTGGTAGTGACGAGTGGTAGCCAAGGCATCCGTGGCGGTAATTCCACCCCAGGCTTTGTCGGTGCTTGCGGTGAGGGTCACGGCACCATTGCCAAGACCTGCGAAGGCAAAAGCACCGGATGCGGATGTAGTCGCCGATCTTGAAACGGCCCCACTCAAAGTAACCGTGCTGTTATCCAATACCGAGGCACCACCTTGGTATTTCAACGTACCAGCAATTTCGCTGGTCGTCACTTCCAGTGACCAATCATCGATACCAATATACCCTGCATTGGCTACGGAATAAGCACGGATACCAAGGTAGTAAACACCGGAAGTCGTTGGGGTCAAACGAGCCGTTCTGGACTGCCAACCGGAAGCCTGTAACAACGAATCATTGTAGATGCGTGAACCAGCCAACATCGCGGTGGAAGTACGAGCGTTCGCAACATAGATACCCAGACGTTCACGGTTTGGACCGTTCCCTGGCGCACGCACTTTGAAGCGTAGCGTGTAGGTTGTTCCACCCACCAAGTTGTATCCGGTAGTGAAGGCCCAATCGCTCTTCGCTGTTGTTACTGTTGGGAAAGAGGCCAAAATATTGTCTCCAGAGGTGCTACCAATATTGGAACCGGTGAGGGCGAAGACTCTCCAAGCCGAACTTGTCGAGGTACCGTTCGCACGAGACCAACATGGAGGAACCGCAGTTCCGGTATTGGCAGTTCCACCGGTGGCTACATAAGAATCGAAATTCTCGGAGGTAGGAATATTAGATTCCAAACAAGTGGTCGTGAAGGCTACGGGCCCTACCCATGAGGAGGTACCGATTGCACATGACGAACGAACCCAAACATTGTACGCAGTCGCTGGGGTTAACCCTGTCAACGAGGCTGTTGTGGTCGAAGAGCTACTGGTAGGCGTTGCGGTCCCTGAAGGTGCCGTAGTCGTGGTGCTAACAAAGAGATTGTAGCCATTTCTTGGACAGCTCCTGCGTCCGCACCAGCAAATGGCTACCATCTCTTTGTTAGCACCACGACCACGGCGCCTTCAGGTACCGCAACGCCTACCAGCAGCTCTTCGACCACAACAGCCTCGTTGACGGGGTTAAACCCAGCGACTGCATACAATGTTTGGGTTCGTTCGTCATGTGCAATCGGTACCTCCTCATGGGTAGGGCCCGTAGCCTTCACGACCACGTGTTTGGAATCTAATATTCCTACATCCGAGAATTTTGATTCTTATGTAGCCACCGGTGGAACGGCCAATACCGGCACATCGGTTCCTTCATGTTGGACCCGCGAGAACAGCGCATCTCCGAATTCTGCGTGGAGAGTGTATGCCCTTAGCGGTTCTCCAATTGGAAGTACATCAGGTGCCAATATTTTGGCCACATTCCCTGCAGTAACCGCAGGCAAGAGCGATTGGGCCTTCACTACCGGATACAACTTGGTGGGGGGAACAACCTACACGCTACGCTTCAAAGTGCGTGCGCCAGGTAACGGTCCAAACCGTGAGCGCCTTGGTGTTTATTTGGCGAATGCTCGTACCTCTACAGCTATGTTGGCTGGTCCACGCATCTACAACGATTCGTCATTGCAAGCCTCTGGCTGGCAGTCCAAGTCAGCTCGGTTTACACCAGCTACCTCCGGGGTTTACTACCTGGGTATCCGCGCGTATTCTGTCGCTAATGCTGGTTATATCGGAATTGACGATTGGTCATTGGAGGTTACGACCAGCGAGATTAGCGGTGTGCTTCGTTACCAGGGTGGTGCATCCGTGTTGGACAACAGCACCGTGACCTTGAGTGGTGCGGCTTCGGCTTCGGTTACAACCGGTTCGAATGGTTCCTTCGCTATGATGGGCTTAGGCAATGGTGCGGTAACCTTGACGGCCAGTACGAACAAGCCTTGGGGTGGAATTACCGCCACCGATGCCTTGGCGACCACCCGTCATTACCAAGGAATTGGCTTGGTGACCGGTCTCAACTTGGCCGCCGCCGATGTCAACCTGAGCAATTTGGTGAATGCTACCGATGCCTTGATGATTATCAACCGCTTCAACGGTACGCGCAACAGTTTCCCTGCTGGGGATTGGAAGTTTGAGTCCAAAAACTACAATCTCAACTTGAGCGAGGTTACCACAGATCTCTTCGGTATCTGTTTGGGTGATGTGAACAATTCCTACGCCCCTGCTGCTGGTCGTCAATTCATTGGCCTCACCTTGGCCGAAAACGGGGTTCAGTCTGCCCAACAAGGTGAATGGCTGGATGTTCGGGTTGATCGTAGCCTGGAACTAGGTGCTTTGACGGTTGTGTTGGATATTCCCCAAGGTGTAAGGATTGATGAAGTGGTATCCAGCCTGTCCGGAGGTCGCTTTGACTACAATGTTTTCCAAGGACAATTGCGGTTGACTTGGTTTGACGTTGCCGGTACCAGCCTCAACAGCGGTCAGTCCTTGTTCCGCATGCGGATTGCTTCCGAAAACTCGGTCCCTGCTTCGGCTTGGGTCTTGGGTGAGGGTAGTGAGATGGCCGACCCCATGGCCCAGGTTTACGATCATGTTGGGCTTCGCATCCCATCGCTTCGTAGCTTGAACGATGGTTTGGTTGCCGCCGTTTATCCCAACCCCACCAACGGTATCAGCAAGCTTAACCTGAATCTTCCGGTTACGGGTGACGTCAGGGTTCGTGCGGTGGATGTCTTGGGCAAAACCGTTGCCAGCATGCAAATGCGCGCGGTTTCCATGAACACTGAAATGAATTTGGACTTGAGCCATCTGGCCAACGGCCGTTACGAACTCCAAGTTGAATTGGAAGCCGATGGTCGCGTCTTCAGAACTCGTGTTCCCGTTCAGAAGGCTCATTAATTCGGTTTAACCTTCTTTCCAAGCAAAGCCACCCCTCGGGGTGGCTTTGTGCTTGGTAGGCTTTAGATTTGGGTATGCGAAAAATTTGGTTTTCCTTGATTGCTTTGGGCCTTTTGGGCGCTTCCTGCCATCGTCGTTGCCCCGCTTATGCCAAACACGATGCACGCCAATCGAACGTTGTATTGGTTGATGCCTCGCCCGCCAGCACCCTATAGACCTCTCTACCAATGACTACCCTCCGTAGTCCATGGCCCCGGCCCCAACCAACAGGCTACTTCCTCGTAGCCTTATGCCTTTTGGTGCTGGGGACAAGGGCCGGTAGGGCACAGAGCAGCGAGTTTTTTGGAAGTCTGGAATGGGAGCAAAGGAATGCTGGCTCTTTGCCGGAATTTTATAACGGTTACAGCCTGGGCGGTGGTCTTCACAGCTCCGGATGGTGGCTAGGTGGGCGATGGATACAGAATCGGACCTTTGCCACCGAGTCCCAAATCGAGTTCTCTCTTTTTCGTTGGAAACACCCCAACGCTTTCAAAACGCAAGCCAACCCGGATGATCGAGCGAGTGCGTATACGCCGGGTTTACTCAACGAAGCTTTTTCCTTTCAGGCCGGATGGGGAACCTCCTATTTGTGGATGGAAAGAGGTTTGCACCACGGTGTTGAGTTGCGGGGGACCTGGTCGGCTGGTTTGAGTTTGGCCTTACTCAAACCGGTTTATTTGCAAATTATTTACGCCAACGAGGATCCCGAAACCTCCAAAGATCAACCTTTTATTCAGCGTGCCGAAGCCTATGCACCGGCGAGGCATAATGCCGGGAATATTGCCGGGGCATCTCCCTTTTACAAAGGCCTGGACAGCTTAGGTGTTGTTCCAGGTTTATATGCCAAAGGCGGTTTGGTTGCTCAGTGGGGTCAGCAGCGAAGGGCACCCATGGCCGTGGAAATTGGTTTGATGGGAGGTGTCTATATCAAGCCTTTGACGGTGATGGCCTTTGTGGATCGAACCCCCCTGTTGGCCTGTGTTTATTTATCCTACCATATGGGTAGGCGATACTAACGTTCCTTATTCATCAAGGCTAAGCCGTATTTTTGGGTCGTGATGGAGGAAACCCTTTCGATTGAACAACAGCCAGTCCGTAAACCCTCGTGGTTAAGGGTCAAATTGCCTACAGGACCTGAATTTCGTAAGGTCCGCGGTTTGGTGGACCAATACCAATTGCATACGATTTGCGAAAGCGGTAATTGCCCCAATATGGGGGAATGTTGGGGGGCCGGTACCGCCACTTTCATGATTTTGGGTAATGTCTGTACACGGGCTTGTTCTTTTTGTGCGGTTGCAACCGGTCGCCCCGGGGTTTTGGATTTGGAAGAGCCCTACCGAGTCGCCGAGGCGGTACATCGCATGCAGGTCAAGCATGCCGTACTCACGTCGGTGAATCGCGATGAATTACCGGATCGCGGTGCAGGGGTTTGGGCGGCAACGGTCCGAGAAATTCGACGCCTTTCGCCTGTCACGACCATGGAAACCCTGATCCCGGATGTCAAAGGGCATTGGGATGCCCTGAATATTATTCTGGATTCAAGACCGGAGGTGGTTTCTCATAACATGGAAACCATTGCTCGTTTGTACCGTACCGTTCGACCCCAAGCCCGTTATGAACGCAGTTTGGAGCAATTGGCAAGGATCAAAAAGGCGGGCTTACGGACCAAGACGGGTTTTATGGTTGGATTGGGAGAAACCCCCGAAGAAGTCCGCGGTATTTTGGCAGACCTGCAACAGTGCGGGGTGGATGTTGTGACCATCGGACAGTATTTGCAACCTACCAAGAATCATTTGCCGGTCCACGCCTATATTCATCCGGAGCAATTTGAAGAATATGCTTCGTGGGGTTTGGCCATGGGCTTGGATTGGGTCGAAGCCGGGCCCTTGGTGCGCTCCTCCTACCATGCTGAGAAGCACCTTCATCCCCGTCAAACCAAGACGGCTTGGGCCTAAACGGTATCGTTGGTGAATTCAACCCACGAATTGTCGCCACTAGGGGCCTGGGTTAAGGCCTGGGCTAAGCATTATGGTCATACCGGCAGCCTTCGTCAAGAATTGTTACGAAATGCTTGGGAACAAACGGTAGGATCCCTCTTGGCATCCCGAACCCAGGTTTTTCAATGGGATGGCGGGCCCATCGTGTGGGTACGGATGAGCGACGCTGCGGCACAACAAGAAGTCCATCTTCGCCAAAGGGAATGGATGGAAATCCTTCGCCAAGGGGAAGGATGTGGGCATTTATTGGAAATTCGAACCTTTTAATAGCATCAATATGAGCACGCTTGTTTTGGTCCGTCATGGACAATCCCAATGGAATTTGGAAAATCGTTTTACGGGCTGGGTGGATGTTGAATTGACCCCCAAGGGAAGAGAAGAAGCCCGGGGCGCAGGAATCAAATTGCGGGGCATGATGTTTGACTTTGCCTTTGTTAGCGGTTTGCAAAGGGCCGCCGATACCTTGGCTTTAATCTTGGAAGAGACCGCCCAAACCCAATGCCCGATTACGGCCGATGCGGCTTTGAACGAAAGGATGTACGGGGAATTGCAGGGTTTGAACAAGGATGAAACGGTGGCCAAGTTTGGCGCGGAACAAGTCCATCAATGGCGTCGGAGTTACGATATTCCACCACCGGGCGGCGAAAGCCTGAAGGATACCGCTGCTCGGGTATTGCCCTATTTCAAATCCAAGATAGAGCCTTTGCTGAGGCAGGGACAAAATCTTTTGGTGGTTGCCCACGGCAATTCGCTTAGGGCCTTGATTATGGAGCTCGAAAATCTAACCCCCGAACAAATCTTACAGTTTGAACTGCCAACCGCCACTCCCCGGGTTTATCAATTGGATTCTGAACTTCGAATCCTCTCGGCCCAAACCCTTTGAACCCGGCTTACGCCCTAAATTGCAGCATGAATTTGAACTTTGGATCGGATCGAGAAGCCGTTGACGGCCTCAAAAACCTTTATGGTGAATTCCTCCGCGAAACAAATAAAGTGGTGGTGGGACAGACCGAGGCCATACGGTCGGTTTGGATGGCCTTGTTGGCCAACGGGCATTGTTTTTTGGTCGGGGTGCCAGGCTTAGCCAAAACCACCTTGGTGCAGACCATCAGTTCGGTCTTGGATTTGGAGTTCAAAAGAATCCAATTCACCCCCGATCTCATGCCAAGCGATATCACGGGTTCCGAAATTTTGGATAGCAACCGGCAGTTTCGCTTTGTGCCCGGTCCGCTCTTTTCCAACATGGTCTTGGCGGATGAAATCAACCGAACCCCACCCAAAACGCAATCCGCTTTGTTGGAAGCAATGCAGGAAAGGCAACTAACGGTTGCGGGGCAATCCTATGCATTGCCATCGCCGTTTTTTGTTTTGGCGACCCAAAACCCAATTGAACAGGAGGGAACCTATCCCCTGCCCGAAGCCCAATTGGACCGTTTCATGTTTCAAATCCGTATGGGCTATCCCAGCTTGGCCGAAGAAGTTATGGTGGTTCGTCAAACAACGATGCCCCGCAACGAGACTCCGAACAAGGTACTTGACGCCGAGGGGCTCCTGTTTTTTCAAGCGTTAATTCGGCGGATGCCGGTGACCGATCATGTGATGGAATACGCGGTTCGGTTGGCCGCCTCAACCCGGCCGGGTACGGAACAGGCCTCCGATTTGACCAAGGAGTTGATTCAATGGGGCGCAGGCCCCAGGGCCTCGCAGTATTTGGTTTTGGGGGCCAAATGCCATGCCGCAACCAAGGGAAAATACAGTCCGGATATCGAGGATGTAAAGGCCGTGGCACCGGAAGTTTTGTCCCACCGTCTGGTCTTGAACTACAAAGCCGAGGCCCAGGGCCTGCGCCCCGAGGACCTGGTATCGCGCTTATTGAGCGATTCGGGCTTTGGCACGAAATTTGATACCAAAAGGTAAACAAACCCGTTAACTTCTAAAATTTCTATCATGTCTCTTGTTCTCATGCTGGGCATCATGCTTGCCTCTTGGTTGGTAAGTGCCCGTTTCAAAAGTCGTTTTAAACTCTACGCTGCAACCCCCCTCGCTTCAGGATTAACCGGCGAAGAAGTCGCTCGGCGCATGTTGTCTGAACACGGAATCCAGAATGTTCAGGTTATCTCCACCGAAGGTCAATTAACCGACCACTACGATCCCACCAAGCGGACGGTTAATCTGAGTCAGGAGGTTTATTACGGACGCTCCGTTGCGGCTGCTGCGGTGGCCGCTCACGAAGTCGGGCACGCAGTCCAGCATGCCACGGCGTATTCTTGGTTGCAATTCCGATCGGCCATGGTCCCGGCATTGAGTGCGACCAGCCGATTTATTCCCTGGGTTCTTATGGGCGGGGTTCTCACCCTTAGTATTTTTCCTCAATTGCTCCTTTTGGGCATTGCGCTCTTTGCACTTTCGACCTTGTTCACCTTCGTGACCTTGCCGGTTGAGTTTGATGCTTCACGCAGGGCACTGGTATGGTTGGATCGCAGTAACATTACCCACAGCCAACAGCATACCATGGCCAAAGACGCTTTGCATTGGGCGGCTATGACCTATGTTATCGCAGCCCTTTCTTCGTTGGCAACCCTCCTCTATTACGTTTCTATTTTTTTGAATCGTAGGAACTAAGTCCGGTACCCTTGTTGACCGACACCCATTGTCACCTGTACGCTGACGCCTTCAAAGATGATTGGCCTGCGATTTTGGAGAGGGCAAACGAGGTTGGGGTCTCCAGGATTTATTTGCCCAACGTCGATGTGTCGACCTTGGACCCCATGCGTTCTATTTTGACGGGTTACCAAGGACCCATTGCAATCCGGCCTATGCTGGGCCTGCACCCTTGTTCCGTCGAAGACCATTGGGAGCAAGCATGGGCACCCATGGAATCCCTTTTGCGAAACCCGACGGAGGGCATCGTGCCTGTTGCGGTTGGCGAAATTGGTTTGGATCTGTATTGGCGTCAGGATAATTTGGATCTGCAGAAGGAAGCCATGATGGCCCAAGTCAAGGTCGCCATGGAATTGGATCTACCTGTTTGTTTTCATTCCAGAGATAGTTTGGATGAAATCCTTGATTGCACCAGCGGCATGCGCTTGAGGGCCGTCTATCATTGCTTTAGCGGTAACCAGGAGCAGGCCGAAGAAATTCAACGAAGGGGACAATACATCGGCTTGGGTGGAACCCTCACCTTTGCCTCCAACCGAGCCCTTCGCGATGTGGCTGCCGGTATGGATCGTAACCGGGTTTTGCTGGAAACCGATGCGCCTTATTTGGCCCCGGTCCCGCACCGCGGAAAGCGAAACGAACCCGGTTGGGTCCTCCTGGTGGCCCAGGAACTTGCGGCTTTATGGGGCGTAGGTGTCCCGGAAGTTTCACAGCAAACAACCCGCAATGCCCTCGACTTGTTCGAGCCGAACGGGTCAGGAAACGTGGACCTGGTCAATGCGTAGTTCAGGGCAAGGAGTGCTGGTTTTGTACACCGGGGGTACGGTGGGTATGCGTCAGGGCCCTAAGGGCTTGGTTCCAGCGTCCGTTGATGAGGTCTTTGGGCAATTGCCTCCTTCCTTGACATCGGGACCCCATGCGCCTGTATGGAAGTCCTTGGATACGCCTTTGGACAGTTCGGACCTTCAGCCTGAACATTGGCGTCAAATTGGGCAAATCTTGGCCGATGCCTACGATCAATACGAAGGTTTTGTGGTTTTGCACGGGACCGATACCATGGCTTATACCGCGTCGGCCTTGTCGTTTATGATGCAGGGTTTGGCAAAACCTGTGGTATTGACCGGTTCGCAACTGCCGCTGGGACATTTGAGGACCGATGCAATTCATCACCTGAATTCGGCGATTGAATTTGCCATGGCCAAAAACGAGAACGGCGAACCCCGCCTTCAGGAGGTTTGCCTCTATTTTCATAACCAAGTGTACCGAGGTAACCGATGCCGCAAGCACCAAGCAAGCGGTTTCGACGCCTTTGAGTCACCCAATTACCCGGCATTGGCTTTGGCAGGAACGGGATTGCGCTTTGATGATCAGGCCATCGAACAAGGTTGGCCATCCAACAGGGACCAAGGGTTTCGCTTTAACCCCAACATGCATTCCGGCGTGGCGAGTTTGCGTATGTTTCCCGGCTTGCAACCAACCTTGGTGCGGGGGATGACAGAGAATACGGGGGTACAGGTTTTATTGCTTGAAGGTTACGGTACCGGCAATATTCCCGGGTCTCCGGCTTTGCTGGAGGTCTTGAGGGATTTTGTTCTGCGCGGCGGTCGTTTAGTCGCCCTCAGCCAATGCGTTGGGGGAACCGTGGATTTGCAACGATACCGAACGGGGCGGCAGTTGTTGGACCTGGGGGCTGTATCGGGGAGGGATATCACCTTTGAGGCGGCCTTAACGAAGGCGATGCACCTCTTGGCCCGGCAGGACCACTCGTCGGATCATGCGGGGTCTAGCCTAGACTTTGCCCGTGATTTTGGGCGGTCCCTCGTCGGTGAAATTAGCTCAGACCACGAGGCCTGCGCATTCGACGTATAAGTCCAGGCACATCGGCATCGCGATAGACGCGACGGATTTCCTTGAGGTCGTAACTCAAGCCAAAATGAATTTGAACATAGGAATCAGGCAGGAAACCCATGGTTCTGCGCTGTTTGGAGGGCATGCTACGGAAAATCTGGTTCAATCGGTACGGTGTCCCTTCCCCGGTACTGGCATTCACCACGGTCGGATTTTGGGGTAGGACCAAGTTGGCGTTGGCTTTGGCCCAGGCATCGTAATTGTTGGCGTATAATTGACCAGGCCCAAAATCATCCAGGTAATCCGTCAAAGCCAGGTTCCATTTGACTTCACCAAAAAAACGCAATCCGTTGTTGCGGTAGGATAATCGTCCCATTCCGTTCAAAAGGATTGCATAGGGTCCGTATTCGTAAAGGTTGGCATCCAAACGTAGGGGACTGCTTAGCACAAGCCCGGGCTGGTAATTCTGACCTTCGGTACCCACACTGCGCAAGGGTATTAAGGCGACGGAATCCCGGTTGAGGGCTCGATCTCGGTTGTAGGAAACAACCCGGTAGGGATCGAAGCGAATGATACCCGCACCCCATCCGTAATCAAGACTCCATTTGGTTTTGTTACGGAAAGCCATGGGGGCTGTGTAGATTTGGTTATAACTCAAAC
Source organism: Bacteroidota bacterium (assembly GCA_046079785.1). Lineage (GTDB taxonomy): Bacteria > Bacteroidota > Bacteroidia > UBA7662 > UBA7662 > SYHX01. The sequence continues at coordinate 7,134 of JBJTSS010000114.1, read as the reverse complement.
CAAAAATGTGGGTCCTAAAGGCTACCTGGCTTTGATCATCAACGGTATACCGCTTAAAATTATTGTCCACCAGTACGGTTTCTTTGATACGGCCAAAGGCAAAAGCTGCGGTGCGATCAAACATGCCCACCCTTGTAAAATGTCCCTCAATGCGAAACGACCGCAAGGGCTTGATTCTCTTTTCGTAGGCGATGCTCCAGCTACGGTCCAAGAAGGTTGGCACGCCGTATTGGTATTTGAGATCACCGCAATAAAAGGCCAATCCGGTGGAAAAGCTCAGCTCCTCTTGAGGAAATACCGGACGGAGAACAAGGGAGGCGTTGCCTTCAACCGCATCCACCTTCTGGCGGAGCAATTGAAATTCCACTTTACCAACGATGGTATCCGAAGAACCGGGCTTGACCAATTGAGCCAAGACTTTTTTGGGGACAACGCTGTCGTTCTCCAAGTCCAGGTTGTTCATACCGGCCAACTGATTAACCATGGTTTCGTATTCAATTCGCCCAACCAGGGTATCTTCGGTCGAAACCGGGTCTCCGTCACCCAGGGTTTTGCGAAGGGGTTTGAGCAGGATACGGAGGTTGTCGTTTTCAAAAACCAGGTAGGAGGGAATACCGCGACCCGAAATATCCAATTGCAACGTATCACCGAAGTCTGATTGCAGATGATCCAAACTCAAACCGCCCGTTCCAAATACCTGCACGGCACCACAAGACGGATGATAGCCTTGGAGCACAATTCGGCGACGGTCCTGGGAAAGAACCTTGGGATTGCATGAGGGCGCCAAGTTGGCTGGGTTGGTCGCGTTTTGAATTTTGAGTTGTGGAAGTCGGGGGTTAACCTTACGGTCCATAATTTGCAAACCACCTTCGGCAGACACCTCGGTGATGGTTAAGCTTTGATTGGATAGTCCCGAAGTCGAAAGGGCGTAGGCCGCACCGGTTGATGTAAAATTCCGGTCAAAGTACAATGCGGAAACCTTGACCCTACCGGCTTTGAGCTGATCAGACAGCCCCATATGCAACAAGCCCAAAGGATCGCCGTCGTTGTTTTCGTAGTTGTGGTAGAAGGCGAGGTTTTCAAGATCCCATTCGGTCCCGTTCCCCCCCACTTTCTCAAAAAACAAACCCGAATAATTGTTAAAAAATCGACCCTTGCTCACCCTAAAATCGAGTTTTTCGGTGGCCAGGTTGAGCAACGGATGGTGGACCATCACCGCAGGCTGTAAACGACCGCAGCGCGAAACTTTGAAATCTTCGATTTGGACCGAGGATCGGTTCCAGAATGGTTCAAAATGCAGGGCTTGATCCAAGCGATCAAACCATACGTTGCGCAATCGGATGGATGCCTTGGGGTTGTTGCCAGTAATGACAATGCCCTTGCCGGATTGTTCCCGAAAGAAGGAACTGATACGAACGGTGCGTCCGTTGGTTGGTTGGATGATCAACGAACCTTCAACCCAAATGGAGGCTTCGGGGAGTAACAAGACATGGGTATAGCGGCTGAGGTCCAAGGTTTGGTTGGGCCCCACGGTCAGGGTTTCGCGCAGAATCAACGTATCGGAATCCTGGGCGTGGAGAGCAGGAGAAAATAAAAGCCCCAACAAAAGGCCTAAACTTGGCCAAAGAACACGAACAAAGCGGTGGTGCATAGGAAGAAATTGAAACGTTTTTATTGGACGGTTACCAAAAGAGGATCCGGGTATCGGATTACTTGGTTACCTGCGCGCAATGTGATGTTAGTAAAACCCAGCAGGGTGGTTTTTGGGGCTTCTCGAAAGGACTTGGAGGAGAATCCCGCTTGGTTAAGGTTGAGTTCCTGAGGCTGACCTCCGATTTTGCGTACGGTATAACCGGTGACAACAAAGGGTGACTGCGCAAAAGCCGGGTGCGATGCCGTTAGGATGAGATTACTACCGGTTAGAAAAATGGATTTGGGAAGAATATTGCCCGGGGCTCGTTGAAGGGTTAATTGAGGTTGGGGAATTTCTTTGACAAAAACCGAATCCATAAAGAGGGTGCCCTGGGCATCCGCGATTTCTAAACGACACCAACCGGTTTTCTGAGGGGTAAAGACCAAGGTGTCCCGATCGGGGAAATAAGTTGCGGAGGGGTCTTGGGAACAGATGACTCGGAGATCCGGCTTGGAAGGGAGTTTGACGGCCTGCCGGTAGGGTATACCCAGGTAACAAACGTGGATATTTTGACTCCCAGGTTTGGCAAAGGTTGCCGCGCGGACATCGATGATCAGGGTTTCCTTTTGGGTGGAACCCTTGATGGTCAAGAGATGAAAACCAGCCGACGTAGGGGTGAACTGAATGCCGTCTTTGGAAATTCTGGTAAGGCCTTGAAGGTTTTTGCCATCCCGGACCACATCCACCGTAACAATACTATCCCCGACGATTTTGAAAAAGACCGAATCCCCAACCGGCATACTGGCGCATTCTGCCAACAAAACCAAAGAGGGTTGACGGAGGGCTGGGCTGTTGGAGGCAATATTGCCTTGGGACAAAATCACGGATTTGAGACGGTATTCTTCCACAAAGAGCAGGGCCAAATCCAACGGCACATCCTTGAATTTGTTCCGAACCCAGGTGGCGGCAGGCATCTTCTCTTGAACGATATCCTGGATTTCATCACTAAACAAACGGGCAAAAAGAGCTTTGCGCGGATTCGAATCCGGTAAATCCTGGTATACCTTATGAAGTTTGGCCAAGGCTTGGAACAAGCGCTGACCCAAACCTGACTTGATCACCAGGCGTTGGGTATAGGATTTGTTGGTTAGACTCTGGACCGACTGGGCTAAATCCACCCCTTCGTTCTTGGCGTTTTGTTCCAATTCCAGAGAAATCGCTTTGACCTCCTCGTTAAACGCTCGATTTTCGGCCGGTAGATTGGCAGTTTCCAGTTCTTTGAAAAAAGACCGAACCCCGCGAACCGAACCAATCCAATCTTCGGGTATGCTCATCACAAAGAAGGTGACCATCGTCAGGTACATCAGCCCGATGAATTTGAAACGAAGCAATTTGGATTTGCGAACCAGCATAGAATAGGGCCGTTATATCGTGGGGATCGTGAATTCAGGATTTGACGTAAAAAAACGGATTGCCCAAGCCTTCGGTTTTGCCATTCATATTAATAAGCCTGATGTTACGAAAAACGAAAGTGGTATGCGGAGGGGACGTCTGGTAAAGACGGTGCATTTCGTTTCGAAAGAAACGGGTATTGCTCTTCATGGTGATGGGCTCAGCACCGGGACGGTAGGCGGTAATTTGAAATTGAATGACCTGCCATGAGGAACTTTCGGCCTCCAAACAATGGGCGTTGCTGATGTTGACCGTATCTCCGGTGATATCCCTTAACTGCACCCGAAGATGGGGGGGGCGCAAAGCCACCAAGGTGCGTAAATCAGCGACCTTGCCTTGGTACAATAAACTTAGGTTGATACGACCCTCCTCTTGGGCAATGATCCGCAATGAATTACCGGATTGAATTATCTGGGCATCCGTAGAGGTCACTTTGAAGTCTTCGGGCTTGCTGTATTCGCTCAAATCCAACGTAAGGTCCAAAGGCAGGCCAACATAAGCGGCAATTTCTTGCTTGCTTTCCAAGAAACGTAGCTTGGGTTTGACTACCGAAAACGTATGGGTTAGGGTTTCTTCACCGCATTGGGCTTGCAGGGTGTATTCACCAGCCGCGCTGGGTTCAAAATCGTAATCAAAGAAGATACCTTGGCCCAAACCCTGTAAGGCCATGCCGTTGATTTGGACGGTGGGAGCGATGGAGTCTCGGCTGTAAAAACGAAAAGGAATAGACTCACCAAGGTAGTAGGCGTTTTTGAGGACTTGCAAAAGCTGCAAATTGCGAACACTGATTTGATTGACCAAGGCCCCGGTCCGGAGTTCCTGTTTCAAATAGCGCATGGATTCCAACAAGAACCGGGATTCCATTTCCCCCAACAAAAGAGGAAAGGCCCCGTTGGGGAAATCATTCCCCTCACCCAGGTTCAGAACATAGATTCCGTTGCTATCCCCAGCGGCCAGATGGAGTTGAGCAGCCAAATCACCGCGGGCCTGGGCGGGATACAATTGTATCCATTCGTTAAGCCGGTCCTGAAGTCCGGTCCATTGCTTTTTTTTGAGGTTTTTGAAATACGTAATGCTTTTGAGCCAAGCTAGGTCAAAGCCGGTTTTGGCGTGCATCGCCTCAAAATGACTGCGGGTTGAATCAAAGGCTTCAGCAACTTCAAGGACCAGGTTTTTGTAGTGCCGATCTTCGGCCCCGGAAGGCTGGTAATCGTTGAGCTGTAGGAGCAGCCTTTGGTTGATTTCGTTGAGTGTTTGCCCAGACTTTGGGATTTTTGTAACATAATTTGAATCACCGCTAAAGGCGTAAAAAATGATAAAAACCAGGTACAAAAACGATAGTTTCCGGAAAGTCCAGAACTGTTTTTGGGAAATAGCGGTGTACTCGGCCATTTTATCGCCCGCTTAGCTCGCTGAATTTTTGGTTGAGCCGCTTGAGGTGATCGTTGTATTTTTCGATTTCGCGGTTCATGTTCTCCATGGATTGCATGGATTGGGAGGCTATGCCGGCATTCTTATCCAAATGGCCGCTAAAGGCTTGCAGGGATTGCTGCATTTGTTCCACTTGTTGGCCCAACTGATCAAACTTTTGTTGGAGATCAGGGGTGGCAAGTCCAGCAGCGGGACCTGTGGTGGACCCGGGCATGGTGGATGGAGCGTTCTTGTCCACCAATTGGGGAAAGACATTTTCCCAAGCGTATTCTTTTTCGGATTTGGTTCGTTCAAATGCAGAAACCAAGAAGACCACCGCTTCAATCGCCAAGCCAACAATAAACAATTCGGTAGCGTATTCCCATCCTACAAACTTGAACATGGAGGCAATCAAAACGATAGCAGCGCCAAAACCATAAAAAAAGGTAATGGGATCCAATTTTCCTTGGGTGGATTGGTTGTTAAGACTCATGGTTTTTTTGAATTAGGGTGGAAGGGTTATTTTTTGAGAAGACTGGCCTGAAATTCATTCCAAAAATGGGTTTGTTGGGTCGAGGCCTTGCGGAAAGCCCATTGAACGGCGCCAAACAGGACGACGACAGCCGCCACCAACACGGCGATGATGGTTAACATTTGACGACTCTTGATGGATGCTAATCCGTCTTGGAATTCCTGGATGGCTTGGTTTTGCTCCCGGTACTTCGTTTCAAAACTCTCAAGAGCGATGTTAAGGGCTCTTTCGTTTTGACCCAATTTGGCAAGATTATCGGCGATTTGCAGGTTGAGCGAGTCCACATTGCGACGGTATGCCGCATTTTGGGCTTGGACTACTTTTTGGAGGGCCGCTATTTCTTTGTTGGCTTGACGTAGTGCCTCCTTTAATTCGGTCTCTGAGCCGCTAGCTGGGTTATTTTGCCCCGTGTTTGGGGATTGGGCCTCCGCTGGGGAATTCCAAAGTAGGGAAAGCAACAAGAGTAAAACCCACGTCAATTTTAGTTTTTTGGCATTAAAATTGGTAAAAGGGGCTAAATGAGCGGTTTTTGAGCAGTAAAACTGGGCCATTTCAAAAAATTTAGTCAAAAATAGCATAAGTCAGTGTGGGACGATGCGTTTTTTGTTATTCGAGCTGGAATTAACTCCGATTCGTGGGTTGCTCTATCCCGGCAGGCCTCGTTGGATTTACCTATTTTGGGGAAAATCGACGATTTTTGGGTATTCCGTTCTATTTTTGGCTCCCTTTTCCGTCACAAATTTGGAACAGGGGAGAGGTGTCCGAGTGGTTGAAGGAGCACGCCTGGAAAGTGTGTATACGGGAAACCGTATCGAGGGTTCGAATCCCTCTCTCTCCGCATCCCAAGCCCATGCCCCCCTACGGGGGCATTTTTTATTTGAGGATGAGCCAGGCATGCCTGAGCGAATCCTAAAAATAAAAAATGGAAGGAACGAAGTTCCGGCATGGGCTGACAATGCTAGGTCCTCCCTCTGGGATGTCCGAGCGCAGCGAGGACAATCCCCCTCAAAATCTCTAAACTCCCCCCCCCAAAAAACCCTTGGCTACGGCCAAAGCCCGCCCCGTTTCCCCCTTCAGAAGACGCTTGAACACCACCAAAACATGTAAAACATGCATTTTGGGAAGGTATTGGGGGTAATGAAGCCCATAAAACCGCCGTTTGCTACGGTGAAAATGGAATTCGCTGCGGACACTTCGGTCATGATGCCTCTTGCCGCTGCCTGCGGTTGCCCCTTGGAGGTGTATAAATGCCGCAGAGGCCTCCAAAATAACCTGCAGAGGCCCTGTTTTGCTCAGTCGTTGAACCGTATCGGCTTCCTCAAAGTACAGGAAATAGCCGTCATCCAAACGCCACTCCAAACGATCAAGTGCGGTTTTGTTCAAGAAAAACGCCGCACCTGAGGGATAAATAACCCCTGGGGCGGTAGGCTTGTCGTCCAGAAGTACCTCCCCAAAGCCACGCTCTGGATACCAACAGCCTCCACGGGTTTGAAGGCTACCGTCTTCGTTGACCAGGCAACCGCCGACCAAAACAGCCTCTCCGGTTTGGGCGGACTGTTGCGCCGAATTCCATAGGTTTTGGAGGGCATTGGCTTGAGCGAAGGCATCGTTATTGAGCAACAAGACCCCTTGAACGTTCTCGGATTGCAACCAGGCCAATCCTTGGTTGTTGGCATGCGCAAAGCCAAGGTTTGGGCAACGTATTCCAAAACATGGATGGGCAAGTAAATCAGGTTTCGGGGCATCCCCGTTGGGGCTATTGTCTACCAAGACTACCCGTAAATCCAGCCCCTCTTGGCTCAATAAGGCTTGAAGACATCGTTGGGTTAGGTGTGGTTGCCCAAAATGCACGATGACAACCCCCACGATGGGAGGGCACGCGTCTGTTTTGGGAAGGTAATCGTTCAAGGCCAGGAAATTAGGGCCTACGAATCGCGACGATAAACCATTGGTGCGTCAAAAAGTCATCCGCCCAACCCAGGCTCATTTTGCTAATCCAAGGCCTGAACCGAGGCCCTTTTTGAAAATGCATCGCCGGCAAAACCTGTATCGAATGGTATTGCGCGGAAGGGGGTAAGGTAAAGGCATTTTTTCGGGCAAAAAAACG
>JBJTSS010000113.1:0-7893 GCA_046079785.1 Bacteroidota bacterium | reverse complement strand
CAATTGGATCCAGGCCTTTACCAGGTTTTGAAATCCCCCGCCAAGCAGGTGATTGTCAATCTCCCGGTTTCGATGGATGACGGCAGTATCCAGGTTTTTGAAGGCATCCGTGTTGTCCATAATGTCAACCTTGGCCCTGCCAAAGGCGGAATTCGTTATTCTTTGGATGTTAATCTGGATGAAGTCAAAGCCTTGGCCGCTTGGATGACTTGGAAATGTGCCGTGTCCAATATTCCTTTTGGTGGGGGTAAAGGTGGGATCAAGTGCAATCCAAGGTCCATGTCCCCCGGTGAATTGGAACGTTTGACCCGAGCCTATACCCGGGCCATGATTGATGTGTTTGGACCCGAAAAAGACATTCCTGCCCCGGATATGGGAACAGGCCCCCGCGAAATGGCTTGGATTATGGATCAGTATTCCCGCTTGGTGGGGTACTCTTCGCCTTCGGTGGTCACGGGCAAGCCCCTGGTGATGGGTGGATCCAAGGGCCGGGTGGAGGCCACCGGGCGTGGTGTGATGGTGGCGGCTCGGAGTGCCATGCTCAAAATGGGCCTCAACCCTTTCAAATCAACCTGTGCTGTCCAAGGTTTTGGGAACGTTGGTTCCATTTCCGCCAAACTCATGGAGCAACAAGGTCTCAAAATTTTGGCTATTTCGGATGTAACCGGAGGGTATTACAACAGCAACGGCATTAACATTCAGGAGGCCATGGCCTACAGTGCGGCCAACGGAAATCAGTTGTCGGGCTATGGAGGCGCTGAACCCCTTTCCAACGAAGATTTGTTGGAATTGCCGGTGGATGTTTTGATTCCAGCGGCCATGGAAGACCAAATCACAGCCCACAATGCCGGACGCATTCAAGCAAAATTGATTGTTGAAGGAGCAAACGGCCCCATTGCAGCCTCGGCCGACCATACGCTCAACGAAAAAGGCATTTTGGTTGTTCCGGATATTCTGGCCAATGCCGGTGGGGTGACGGTTTCCTATTTTGAATGGGTCCAAAACCGTTTGGGTTATTTCTGGACCGAAGAGCGGGTTAACCGACGCGCCGATCGAAATATGAAAGAAGCCTTTGAAATGGTTTATCAAACCAGCCTCAAACACCAATGCTCCATGCGGATTGCGGCCTACGTGGTGGCCATTGACAAAGTAGCCCAAGTCACGCAGTTGCGTGGCGGAATTTAAGCAGCCCGTGTTTCATCGCGAAGGTTATACCCTGATCCTGGCTGCCCTGGTCCTCTGCGGTCTGGGGTCATGGCTGGTTCATCGCTTTCTGTGTGGGCCCGCTTGGTTAAATGGTTTGGCTTACGGGGTCCTCGGGTTGATCTTGATCCTGGTTTTACAATTTTTTCGCAACCCATCAAGGTTAACGGTAGCCGATCCCCAGCGCATCATCGCCCCGGCGGACGGAAAAGTAGTCATCATCGAAAAAGTCCATGAGCCAGAGTACTTTGGGGACGAGCGTTTGCAAATTTCCATTTTCATGTCCCCGATTAATGTCCACGTTAACCGAAATCCGGTCAGTGGTATTGTTTCGTTTTTTCGATACCATCCCGGGGATTATTTGGTGGCCTGGCACCCCAAGTCCTCAACCCTGAACGAAAGGACCACGGTGGTGGTTCGCTCCGATAACGGCAAAGAGGTTTTGTTTCGCCAAATTGCCGGGGCCTTGGCCCGCCGTATTCGTTGGTATGTTGCCGAAGGCGATACCGTTCAACAAGGGAAAGAGTTTGGGTTTATCAAATTTGGAAGTCGGGTGGACGTTTACTTGCCCCTCGGCTCGAAACCCTTGGTGCAGGTAGGTCAAAAAGTACGTGGTGGCGAAACCTACCTTGCCTCCTGGGACTAAGCCCTCCGAAACAGGGAACCGCACCCTGTTACGAATCATATTCGGGACAACCCTCCTGGATATGCTGGGGATTGGCTTGATTATCCCCGTGGTGACTCCTTTGATTTTGGATCCCCAGCGGCATCTACTGGACCCAGCGACCCCGTTTGGGGACCGGACTTTGGTCCTGGGGTTTTTGTTAAGCAGTTTTAGCTTGGCTCAATTTTTGGGTTCTGGCCTTTTGGGGAGTCTTTCGGATCGGCATGGACGCAAGCCCGTTCTTTTTTGGACCGTGGCCGGTACCATGCTATCGTACCTGGTTTTTGGGACGGGTATTATGCTCGAATCCCTCCCTTTGCTTTTTGTGGCCCGCTTGATTTTGGGATTCTGTTCCGGCAATCTGGCCGTGACTTTTTCGTCCATCGCTGACTTAAGCACCCCGGAAGCCAAAAGTCGAAATTTTGGAATGGTCGGTGCGGCCTTCGGTATAGGTTTCGTTCTTGGGCCTTTTTTGGGAGGGCTCCTCTCAGATCCCCAAAACCATCCATCCCTGGGTTATGAAACGCCTTTCTGGGCTGCCGCTGTCCTGAGCGCCCTCAACCTGGCGGTCATTCAACGCTTCTACAAAGAAACCCTGGCCGAGCGCACCCATCGGCCTTTGGGTTTGGGGGACGGCCTGCGTCAAATTCGAACGGCCTTTAGCCACCCCACCCTGCGGCGACTTTTTTTGGTTTCCTTTCTCATGGTTTTTGGATTCAATTTTTTCTCCCAATACCTGCAGGTTTACATGATCGAACGGTTTGATTACAAACAACGCGACATTGGGAATCTGTTTGGGTATTTGGGTTTGTGGATCGCCCTGACCCAGGGTGGCCTCCTTCGGCCAATCTCTGCTCGGTTTAGCCCTGAGCGGATTTTGAGGGTTAGTCTGCCGGTTTTGGCCCTGGGCTTTGTAGGAATTTTGTGGCCCAGCAACCCGGTTTGGATGTATGCGATCCTGCCCTTGGTGAGTCTGGGCCAGGGATTTTCTTCCCCCAATTTGCTTTCTTTGGTTTCCAACCGTGCCGATGCGTCGGTTCAGGGGGAAATTTTGGGGATTAACCAATCGGTTAATTCCTTCGCCCAACTCCTTCCTCCCTTGCTGGGTGGCATCGTCGTCGCTTGGGATCTCCGTGCGCCTTTGGTGGCAGCCGGTGTTTTTGTGGTACTTGCATGGTTAACTTTAGCAAGCGTCAACAAAACACCCCTTGGCAACTCATCACCCCGTTGAACCCGGTTCTTGGGTTTGGTTCGCTCTGAATCTGGCCTTGGTAATCGCCCTCCTAGCGTCTCTAGGCCTCAGCAAGCATTGGAACGCCACTCAAATCCAGCGTTTTGGACGGGGTTTGGCCTTGGTTTTGTTGGGTAATTTATTGCTTCGTCAGGGAGTTTTGGTCTGGACCGGCGAATGGACTGCCCAAAACAGCCTTCCCTTGCAAATGTGTTCGTTCTCTGTTCTTTGGGCCGCCATCACCTTGTGGACCGGAAACGCCTTGGTTTACGAATTCTTGTTGTTTTGGGGGGCTGGTGCTTTGCACTCTTTTTTGACCCCCGAATTGGACGACGGGGGCAGCCTATACAACCATATCGAATACACCATCAGCCACGCCGGGATATTGGTGGCGGGTTGTTACGCAACCCTGCGAATGGGCTTGAAGCCTAGACGACTCAGCTGGCTCAGGATTTTTGGTTATACCCAAGTGGTTTTGCCCGTCATCGGTTTGGTCAATTACGTTTTGGGATCCAATTACATGTACATTGCTTGGAGGCCTTTGGTGGACAACCCCTTTCTAATCGGTCCATGGCCTTGGTACATCGTGGGCCTGGAATTTGCAGCCCTCTTGCATTTTGTGTTATTTTATCACCTGCACCGCTGGCTTGCGGCATGGTCAGAGCGCCAACGTGCGCTAAGCCTCTAAGCCCAATCGGGAATCTTTGGTCTCGAATCGATAGGCCTCCGAAACGACTAGTCAAAAGGATCGTTAAACGACTAGTCCTCCGAAATGGCCTCCTCGGATTTGCTGGACTTTTTCTTGCTTGATTTCTTGGAAGACTCCTTAGCGTCTGTTGACTTTTTGGCGGGCGGCTTTTTGGCCGAGCCTTTTTTGACAGGCGCTTTTTTGACAGGCGGCTTTTTGACCTTTTTGGGCTTGGGTGGAACGATGCGACGCAGTTCGGACCCTTTGGCATCCGGGGCAGGCCCGCTGATCAATTCGTTTTCCCAACCAAAGACACGCTCCGTGCGCGATACCCGGGTTGGGTACACGTCAAACTGATTCGTAACATAATGGTGCTTGCCTCGGTTGAGGTAGCACTCATTGCCCACCGTGCTACCGCTGTAACGGGTTTCCCCTTTGCGGATAAAATAAACAACGCAATAAGGGTGGTCCTTTAGATCATCCGGGGTCAAGGATTCAAAGGGCCTCAAATTCTTGAACTCGCCCGTATAATCACCGAATTGATCCAGGGTATACACTTTGGCTTCGTAGCGGCCGGTGGTATAATCCTTGAACCGGTAAATGCGCTGGGACACGACTTGTCCGGGCGGTGATTGAAATTCTTCGTACATCCATACGGCATCGGAAAAGTAGTTCTCCCAAATTTTGACCATATGGCATTCCACGGGGGTAGCAGTGGTATCCACCCTGGTTTGTTTGGTGTTATCAAAGTCTCCGGCAAGCCACTGAGTCAGCAAGGTGAGTTCTTTGGTGTAACGGGCTTTGGGGGGCTTGCTGCCTTTGCGGCCTTCGCCGGCAAAGTGAGCCGATGCAGGAGCAGAACCCACAAGGGTTAGCCCCAACAAAGCCAACAAAACATGGCCCCATCGCCGACTGTGGTTCCCTTTCCTACGTCCTAAACCGAAGGTACCGTTGATGAATACATTCATGGGCTTGATCTCTTGTATAGTTTAATGAACATTTCCGCTCCAATTTACGATGAATTTGAGTCCTTAAGCCTTGTTTTGTGTCATTTTTTAGAAGAAGTAACGGCAAGGCATACGGAAAGAATGGCGCTTTTGTATGCCATTTCGTGAAAATAACCTTTGTGTAAAAATCCCCGGACTTTGTGAATAATTGCGGCGAAATTTTCTCAATTTTTGGGTAACGAAAAAGCCAACCTCCGGGAAGGCTTTTTTGGCCTTAACGTATAATTTTTTAGCCATGACCGAACCCATTCTCGTTGAGAATAAAGATCGCTTTGTCTTATTTCCCATCCAGCATAGCGACATCTGGAATTTCTACAAGAAAGCGGAGGCCAGCTTTTGGACCGCCGAAGAAATCGATTTGGCCCAAGACCTCACCGATTGGGAAAACAAACTCAACAACGACGAGAAGCACTTTATCAAACATGTCTTGGCCTTTTTTGCAGCCAGCGACGGCATTGTCAACGAGAACTTGGCCATCAATTTTTTGAACGAGGTGCAGTACCCCGAGGCCCGCTGTTTCTACGGCTTCCAGATCATGATGGAGAATATCCACTCCGAAACTTATTCGTTGCTCATTGACACCTACATCAAGGACCCTTCGGAGAAGAATTACCTCTTCCACGCCATCGACCACATGGACTGTGTACGCAAGAAGGCCGATTGGGCCCTGCGTTGGATTAGCCAGGGTTCCTTTGCCGAGCGCTTAATTGCCTTCGCCGCGGTGGAGGGGATTTTCTTTTCGGGCTCGTTTTGCAGCATCTTTTGGCTCAAAAAACGGGGTTTGATGCCGGGCCTTAGTTTCTCCAACGAACTGATTAGCCGGGACGAAGGCTTGCACCGGGATTTTGCAGCCTTGCTGTACACCCGCCATTTGGAAAACCGGATGGATGCGGCCAAGGTTCACGAAATCGTGGCCAATGCCGTCGAAATTGAGAAGGAATTTGTAACCGATGCCCTTCCGGTTCGCTTAATCGGTATGAATTCGGACCTCATGTGCCAATACATTGAGTACGTTGCGGACCACCTCCTGGGGGTTTTGGGGCTTCCGAAGCTCTACAACGCCACCAACCCCTTTGACTTTATGGAGCTCATCTCCATGGAAGGTAAAACCAATTTCTTCGAAAAAAGAGTGGGTGAATACCAAAAGGCCGGAGTTTCCGCGGAACGCACCCTGCAGAATCCCTTTACCACGGACGCCGATTTTTAGAATTTTAGCCTAACCCCGACCACCCCCAAAAACACGGCCCATGCAAGTCATCAAAAGAGACGGACGACGCGAAGAAGTCAAATTCGACAAAATCACGACCCGCATTGAAAGGCTTTGCTACGGCCTGGACCCTCGGCATGTTCAACCGGTCGAGGTGGCCAAAAAGGTGATCAATGGGCTGTACGACGGGGTGAGCACGGTTCAGCTGGATGACTTAGCTGCCGAAACGGCAGCAGCCTTAACGGCGGCGCACCCGGATTACGCTGTTTTGGCGGCTCGAATTGCGATTTCCAACCTGCACAAAGAGACCAAGAAGTCATTTAGCGATACGATGCGCGATTTGCACCGATACATTGACCCAGTAACCTCGGCCCCAGCTTCCCTGATTGCCAACGACGTGATGGAGGTCATTGAGGCTCACGCCGAGGCGTTGGATTCGGCCATTATCTATTCCCGGGATTTTGAATACGATTATTTTGGATTCAAAACCTTGGAACGCTCTTATTTACTCAAAATCGATGGTAAGGTGGTCGAAAGGCCCCAGCATATGTTGATGCGGGTTGCCGTCGGAATTCACAAGGAGAACATCGCATCGGCCCTGCATACCTACGAATTGCTGAGCGAGCGTTGGTTTACCCACGCCACCCCCACCCTCTTTAACGCTGGTACCCCCAAGCCTCAGCTTTCCAGCTGTTTCTTGTTGTCCCTGCAGGATGATTCAATCGACGGGATTTACGATACCCTCAAACAAACCGCCAAAATTTCCCAAAGCGCCGGGGGTATTGGGCTGAGCATCCACAACCTTAGGGCAACCGGTTCCTACATCAAGGGAACCAACGGGACCTCAAACGGTATCGTCCCTATGTTAAGGGTCTTCAACGACACCGCGCGCTATGTGGACCAGGGGGGAGGAAAGCGCAAGGGGTCCTTCGCGATTTACCTGGAGCCTTGGCACTCCGATATTTTTGATTTTCTGGAACTCAAAAAGAACCACGGCAAAGAGGAACTGCGGGCAAGGGACCTTTTTTATGCGCTTTGGATTCCGGATCTCTTTATGAAGCGCGTGGAGCAAAACGCCGAGTGGTCGCTCTTTTGTCCCAACGAGGCCCCTGGACTGCACGAGTGTTGGGGGGAAGAATTCGAAAAACTCTACCTGCGCTACGAAAAAGAAGAAAGAGCACGCAAAACCATCAAGGCCCAAGACTTGTGGTTCGCCATTTTGGAGTCCCAAATCGAAACCGGGACCCCCTATATGCTGTACAAAGACGCTTGCAACAGCAAAAGCAACCAGCAAAACCTGGGGACGATCAAGTCCAGCAACCTGTGCACCGAAATTGTGGAATACACCAGTGCTGACGAAGTGGCCGTTTGCAACCTGGCCTCCATCGCGTTGCCTCGTTTTATCAAGCCCGATTTGACCTTTGACCACCAGCGTTTGTTTGAGATCACCCAAACCATCACCCGCAATCTCAACCGGATCATTGATATCAACTATTACCCGGTACCCGAGGCGAGGAATTCCAATTTCCGTCACCGACCCATCGGTATCGGAATCCAAGGTTTGGCCGATGTCTTTATTACCATGCGCTACCCCTTCGAGTCCGAAGAGGCTGCGGCCCTGAACCGCGAAATTTTTGAAACGATTTATTTCGGTGCGATGACCGCTTCGATGGAATTGGCCAAAGAGCACGGCACCTACGAGAGTTATGCGGGTTCACCGGTCTCCAAAGGCGTTTTTCAATACGATATGTGGGGTGTACAACCCGGACCACGATGGGATTGGACCAGCCTCAAGGCCCAAGTTGCTCAGCACGGGGTACGCAATAGCCTGCTTTTGGCCCCCATGCCTACCGCTTCAACCAGCCAAATCCTGGGGAACAACGCATGCTTTGA
>JBJTSS010000112.1:0-3004 GCA_046079785.1 Bacteroidota bacterium | reverse complement strand
AAGACCGAATCGTGGAATTTGCAGGGGTCAAGCTCAAGCCCGATGGGTCGGTCCAAGAATTGGAACAACGCTTGCAGCCGGGCATTCCCATTCCTTTGGATGTTTCCAAAATCCACGGAATCTATGATGCCGATGTGATCGGAATGCCAACCCTCGAAGAATTCGCCCCCCGTATTCTTCAATTTTTTGACCAAGCGGACTTGGCAGGGTACAACAGCGCCTATTTTGATTTGCCCTTTTTGGTTGACGAAATGTTAAGAATAGGTCAGGATTTGGACCTTACCACGGCGCGTATGGTGGATGTCCAAGCGATTTTTCACAAAAAGGAGCCCCGCGATCTCAAGGCCGCTCTGCGGTACTATTGTGGCGCTGAATTAGAAAATGCACATTCTGCTGCGGCCGATGCCCGGGCAACCTGCCGCATTTTGCTTGAGCAACTGAATCGTTACCCCGACCTGCAGCCCAATGTCGATTTTTTGCATCGTTTCACAGCCCGTAACAACAAATCGGTAGATTTGGCAGGTCGAATCGTTCGGGATGACCAAGGGGTGGAGACATTTGGTTTTGGCAAATACAAAGGCCAATCGGTGGAACAGGTTTTTGGACGTGATCCTTCGTACTATACGTGGATGATGGCCGGTGATTTCCCCCGCCATACCAAAAAGATCATCACAGCTATTCGTCTGCGTTCTGCAGCATCGGGTTCTGTCGCATCTTCCTAGGAGGCCATGCTGCTAGAGCCTTCGACCAAGACAGCGCGCGTTGCGGTGTACACCTTGGGTTGTAAACTCAATTATGCGGACGGTTTGTCCATACGTAAAACCTTTGAAGATCGGGGTTATCAAGCCTGTTCTTTTGAGGAAGGCGCCGATGTTTACATCATTAACACGTGTTCGGTTACGGACAAAGCGGACCGCAAGTGCGCCAAGGTGGTTCGCCAAGCCTTGCGATATGCACCCCATGCCCGGGTTGCGGTGGTGGGGTGTTATGCCCAGTTACGACCCGAAGAAATCGCGCGGATTCCAGGGGTCACGGTGGTGGCCGGTACCGTGGATAAATGGCGATTGCCGGATTTGATTGACGAGCAAACGATGGGTAAGGTGGTGCATCGTTCGGTGGATGAAGCGGTGGATTTTGTGCCTGCCCAAAGCTGGGGGGATCGAACCCGTGCCTTTCTCAAGGTTCAGGATGGCTGCGATTACCCCTGTTCGTATTGCACGATTCCAGCGGCCAGGGGGCTTTCGCGTTCCGATACCTTGGATTCTGTCCTTCAGCGTGCGCACGATTTGGTCTTGAATGGGGCGGTAGAGATCGTATTGACGGGGGTGAATTTGGGTGATTTTGGGCGAGGCAAAGGTGATCGTTCATCCCACGATCCGGCGGGTCGTCAGGGCCTGGATACCTTGGTTCGTCGTTTGCATCTTGAGGTTCCGGCGGAACGCTTTCGCCTGTCCAGTGTGGAGCCCAACCTCATGGAGGACCGCTTGATTCAAGCATTGCAGGATTCTCCACGTTTTGTACCTCATTTCCATATTCCGTTGCAGAGTGGATCGGATACGGTTTTGGGACGTATGCGTCGGCGTTACCGCACCTCGCTCTACAGTGAGCGATTGGAAGCTCTGAACCAAGCGTTCGAGGGGGTTTGCATTGGGGCCGATGTGATGGTGGGTTTTCCGGGAGAGACCGATGATGAATTTGAAGAGGGTTTGGCTTTTTTGGAAACCTTGCCTTTGGCTTACCTCCATGTTTTTACGTATTCCGAACGACCGGGTACCGATGCCATGGGTACCGGTTTTGCGGTACCGGGTGAGAAACGAGCCGAACGCAACCAACGCTTGACCGAATGGGCCTTGGCCCGCGAAAAGTCCTTTGCGGAACGGTTTGGTCACCAAACCCACGCGGTTCTTTTTGAGAACGAAGCTTTTCCGGGAATTGATGGGGGACCAGCCACCATGCGGGGTTATACCCCCAATTATCTAAGGGTCGAAGCAGCATACGATCCGCTTTGGGCGGGATCGGTGGTGCCGGTCCATTTGAATAGGCTCCTGCAAGTTGGCAACGAAATTCGTTGGTCCGGACAAATTGTGGCCTAAGGTCAAATCGAGCTTTTAGGGCTTGGGGACCTTCACCGGACAGCCTTGACCGCGTTGTTCACCGCGGGATTGGGCGGGTGCGCTGAGCACGTCTTTTTTGAGCAGCCATGTACTGAGGTTTTTCTCCCATGCCTGCATTTGGCCGGGGTTTGATTTGGCATCCAACAAAGGGCCTTGGTGCAGGGTCATCGCGCGTTGATTGGTCAACAAGATCCAGGGCTGCAAGGGTATACGGTACACCCTCAGGTTGTTTTGCCGTGGGTCCCTTCGCAAGGCCATTGCTAAATTATGTTCTAACAAATATTTGAGACAGGCTTGTTCGCTTAGGCTGGAGTCGCTGAATACCGCTATCCAATGGACTTGTTCCGCCCATTTTTCTTGGCTTCGTTGCAAAGCCGGTAAGGCCAAGGTCGTTGCAGGACAACGGGGGTCCAAAAAAACTTGAGCGACGACCGACTGGGCCAAGGACGTGGAGGTCCAACAAGACCAAACCAGAAGGAGCAATCCCAGGGATTGGAGTAGTTTTTGCCAGGGCCCTTTGAGGCGTCGAAGGTCCGAATTGGCGGGCACTAAATAACCCGTAACACCGGCCGCTTGGGCTGCTTCGATATCGCGATCACGATCTCCAACCATGAGGCAATGTTGGGGATACAGGTTCCAGCGGTGCAAGGCTTTTTGGATGAACAACGGGGCGGGTTTACGGCAAAAACACGGTTCAATCGTGGGGTGGTGTGGGCAGGCGTAGATGCCATCCAACACCAGACCATGCCGACTTAAGGTATCCTTCATCTTGTCGTGAATGCGATTCAGATCATCCAAGGTGTACCTCCCCAAGGCAATACCGCCTTGGTTGGTGACGACCACCAGCCGGTAACCTGCCTTTTGGTAAGCGGACATGACGTCCACGATTC
>JBJTSS010000111.1:0-6006 GCA_046079785.1 Bacteroidota bacterium | reverse complement strand
CTTGGCCTTGTTTGAGCGAGGAACGCAAATGGCCCGCGATCGCGGTTTGATATTGGTGGATACCAAATACGAATTTGGTTTAATGGATGGCCAGATCTTGTTGATGGATGAAGTACATACCCCCGACTCTTCCCGGTATTTCTACGCGGACACCTACCATGAACTCCAAGCCAAGGGCCAAGCCCAACAGCAATTGTCCAAGGAATTTGTCCGTCAATGGCTGATTGCCAACGGGTTTCAAGGCCTAACCGGGCAATCCATTCCGACCATGACCCCGGATTGGATTCAACAGATTAGTGATCGATACCAACACCTCTACCATCAGCTCACGGGGCAACGTTTGGAAGAATCGGGCACAGTCCACGTAGGATTGGAGCCGACCGATTGGGTAGAGGACTTTTTGAAGTTCCAGCAAAACTTGCGCTAGGTCTGCGGTGGGGAATAGGAACGGATATGCCGTTCGGTTTTGCTCGCATTGATATCCGCTATGGTGACCAAGATACCGGCCTCGTCCACCTTCCCAAAGGCGGCATTGTGGGCAAAGCCAAAATACCGCATGGTGGAGGATAGGTTCATGTAGGCCGGAATAAGAGGCGGTATACGACACCCTTTTTCCTGGGCTTTTTTGTTCAAAACAACCAAGGCCTTTTCGTAATCCAAGCCGCTCCAGTAATCTTGGACGATGGGGGACAGAGGAATTTCCAACGCAAGGGAATGCCAAGGGATGACCCAGCCCTCCGAATCCCCAAAAAAATGGGTCATGAAACTATGCAATTCAACCATGGCCTCCGGGGGGTAATCGCCGTACACCGTCACCTTCCCGTAGAGGTAACGGATGTCTTGACGCACAACGGTCAAAGCACCTAAGCCGTCCCAGAGGTTATCCAAAGCAAAAATACCCTTGCGATAAAGCCCATCCGGTTGGTAATCCGGAGCCACGAAAGCCCGCCCCAATTCGATGGTAAAAGGTAACACATTTCTGCAAAAATCATCGCTGAACGCAAATAGACTACCGGAGGAAAGCTTGAAATTGCCCTGGGAATCTGGTCCTGTGTTACGGCATTCTACAAAGCGATAGGCGGCCATAATTTGACGGTTTTCGGGGTCCCAAACCAACAACTGCTCGTACCCTTGGGGGTCCAAATCGAAGGAGTCCAAATCGAAGGCCTTGCCGGTGCCACCACCTTCGGCCCTATAGCTGAGCTCGCGAAGGCGACCAATTTCTTGCAAACAGGCCGGGGCATTACCGGCATTTACCACATAGAGGAGGTTGTTACCTTTGTTGGTGGTCCGGAGCAAACGTTCCGGTACCAATTCCGCTTCGAGGGCTGCGGGGTCTTGGGCTTCAACGAGGGGTAACATTGCGTTCATGGGTAGGGTGTTGAGGTTCAAGGCGATAAACGGCATCGCGGAGTCGTTGGGTCCATATGACGTCATCGTCTCCGTTATGAAGTTCATGCGAATCAATCGGGGGGCCTATATGCAAGGTGACTTGATGACCACGGAGGCGAAACATTTCATCGGGCAACAGCAACATTTCTAGATTCAAGGAGATTCCCAAGCGTTTTCGCCAAGTATGCGTTCGGTAGAATCGCTCCGAAAGTTGACCCTCAATGAAGACCGGGATCACCTTTAAATGGTACTTACGAGCCAAGGTCACGGCGGATTTTTTCCATTCCAAATCGCGGATATGCCCCTTCTGACGTCGGGACACCAAACCTGAAGGGAAAACGATGATGCCGTACCCTTCTTGGATTCTTTCCTTAAGGATTCTGAGGTTATCCCGGGATTGACT
Organism: Bacteroidota bacterium; assembly: GCA_046079785.1. Lineage (GTDB taxonomy): Bacteria > Bacteroidota > Bacteroidia > UBA7662 > UBA7662 > SYHX01. Next base: position 4,211 of record JBJTSS010000111.1, on the reverse strand, counting down.
GCCGTGTTTGTTGACGGGTATAAATAGCCCATTCAAAGGCTGTACCTGCATCATGATATCGTTGCTCAACGAAGCGAACTTTTGCCGGTGCTGACCAAGAATATCGTAGATGGCCAAACCGTCCAGACCGCCCAAGGGATGATTGGCAACGAGCACGAAAGACCCTTCCTTGGGCAGATGCTCCGTCCCCTTGGCCTGGACCGAAACCCCAAAATAGCGAAGAACCTCTCGGGCAAAATCCAGATCCTTAAGGTGACCTGATCGTTCCAAAAAACGATTGATTTCATCTTGATGCACCAAGCGTTCCAAAAAGCCAAAAAACGCCGAGGGCAGCCATCGGGCTAAGCCTGGGTTCTTGGCCTCAAAAGCGGCTCGTACATTGATTTTCATCGCCTTGAACGCGCCTTAGGTTTTGAACAAAGGGAAGGTCTGGGCAAACGCACGCACCTCCTGTCCAATCCGTTCAGCAAATCCTTGAACCGTGTGATTTTGAATAACTTGGTCAATCCATTCGGCAATCGGTTTCATATCCGATTCCGTCATTCCTCGGGTAGTAAGGGCCGCGGTGCCCAACCGTATTCCGCTGGTCACCATGGGGGAGGCGGTATCAAAGGGAACCATGTTTTTGTTGATGGTGATATGCGCCAATCCGAGTGCCGCTTCGGCTTGTTTGCCAGTGCATGATTTGTTACGAAGATCGATAAGCATAAGGTGGTTTACGGTCCCACCGGAGATCAATTGATAACCGCGGTCAACCAGGGCCGTAGCCAAGGCTGCGGCATTTAGGCGCACTTGGTTGGCGTAATTTCGAAATGCAGGTTGCAGGGCCTCCCCAAAAGCCAAGGCTTTGGCGGCGATGATATGTTCCAAAGGCCCCCCTTGGGTCCCCGGAAAGACCCCGGAATCCAACAACGAAGACAGCGAACGTAATTCGCCCTTGGGGTTGCGTAAATCCCAGGGGTTGGGCATATCCTGGCCCATCAAAATGATCCCACCACGGGGTCCACGGAGGGTTTTGTGGGTGGTGGAGGTGACGATATGGCAATGAGGAAAGGGATGATTCAAGAGCCCGGCGGCAATCAAACCCGATGGGTGCGATATATCCGCCATGAGCAGAGCGCCCACCGTGTCGGCTATTTGCCTTAAGCGCGCGTAATCCCAATCCCTGGGGTAGGCGGATGCCCCACAGATGATAAGCTTGGGTTGGACTTTTTGGGCTTGAACGGCCACCTTATCCCAATCAATGAGCCCGGTTTCTTGTTCCACCCCATAGAAATGGGCTTGGTACAATTTGCCCGAATAATTCACCGGGGAACCGTGGGTCAAATGCCCTCCATGGCTAAGGTCAAAACCCAAAATAGAATCACCGGGTTGGAGGACCGCTAACATCACCGCCGCATTGGCCTGGGCCCCGGAATGGGGTTGGACGTTGGCCCACGATGCCCCAAACAATTCGACAATTCGATCAATGGCGATTTGTTCGATTTGATCCACCACTTCACAACCTCCGTAGTAGCGTTTGCCCGGAAGTCCTTCGGCGTATTTATTCGTCAAAATAGAACCGGCGGCCTCCATCACTTGGTTGGAAACGTAATTTTCGGAGGCAATTAGCTCCAACCCACCCCGTTGTCGGTCTTCTTCGGCTTGGATAAGTTCGGCAATTCGACGATCGTGAATCATAGGTAGGGTTTCAAAAAAAATTAACGTACGGGATCCAGGGCTTGACTTTGTTCCCAAGCCCATGCGGTTTGCATCATGTCTTCGAGGGTGTAACGAATCTTCCAACCCAGGTCTTGAACGGCCTTGGTATTGTTGGCAAAAACGGCCACCACATCACCGGGTCGCCGTGGTCCAAAGGACCAAGGAAGTTGCAATCCGTTGACCGATTCAAAAGTTTGAATCATTTCCAGGACGGTCTGACCCACCCCGGTTCCGAGGTTAAAAACTGACCATGGAACCGAGGCGGTCTCGGTTTTTTGGAGGTAACGAACCGCATCAACATGCGCTTCGGCGATATCGCAAACATGAATATAATCCCGCAGGCAGGTTCCATCCCGGGTGGGGTAATCGTTCCCAAAAACCGTTAACTGACCGCGTAGCCCACGGGCGGTTTGGGTAATGTAGGGCACCAAATTATCGGGGACGCCCACCGTGCACTCCCCCAGTCGAGCAGAGGGATGAGCCCCCACCGGATTAAAGTAACGAAGGGCCACAACACGATGTTGGGCAGGAACGGTGGTTTTTCCGGATAGAACCCAATCCCGAAGCAAGGCTTCGCCGACTGCTTTGGTCCGGCCATAGGGGGATTCGGTTTCCAACAACGGTGAATCTTCGGTCACGGGGATTTGCTCCGGATTACCATAGACGGTACAACTGGAGGAAAAAACCAAACCGTTGACGCCGTGATCTTGGCAGGCTTGCATCAAATTCAATTGCCCGACCAGGTTATTCTGAAAATACAGGAGCGGATACTGGGTGGATTCACCCACCGCCTTGTACGCTGCAAAATGGATAACACAATCAATACCCTTTTCTTGAGACATTATGTTATGAATATCTTCGGATCGGGTCAGATCGGCTTGGTATTGCCGGTAATCCTGACCGGAAATTTCACGGATACGTTCCGCAATGCTGGGTTTGGAACGGCTATAATTATCCACCCCGATGACCTCATAACCGGCTTGAAGTAAGGCCACCACGGTATGCGAGCCGATATACCCGGTACTACCGGTGAGGAGGACTTTGGGCATTTTAATTTTTTAACAAGTGCAGGAGGTATTGGCCGTATCCGGATTTCACCAGAGGTTGAGCCACAGCGCGAAGCCCATCGTCATCGATGAAGCCCATACGCCAAGCAATTTCTTCGATGCATCCGATTTTGAGACCTTGGCGTTCTTCGATGACCTGAACGAATTGCCCCGCCTGCATTAGCGATGCAAAGGTCCCGGTATCAAGCCACGCCGTGCCCCGATCCAAAACCTGGACCTTGAGTCGGCCCTGGGCCAAATAATGGCGGTTGATATCCGTGATTTCGTATTCCCCCCTGGCCGAAGGTTGCAATTGGCGGGCAATTTCAACAACGTCCTCGTCGTAGAAATACAAGCCGGGTACCGCATAATTGGACTTGGGATGGCTGGGCTTTTCTTCGATGCTCAAGGCTTTGCCATCTTGATCAAATTCCACCACCCCGTAACGTTCGGGGTCGTTGACATGGTAAGCAAAAACAACCCCTCCTTCGGGATCGGCATGGGAGGCGAGCATACGGCTTAAGCCTGAGCCGTAAAAAATGTTATCACCCAAGACCAAGGCGGATTTGTTCCGGCCAATAAAATCAGCTCCCAAAACAAAGGCTTGGGCCAATCCGTTGGGAACCTCCTGAACAACATATTCAAAACGGCAACCAATACGTGATCCATCGCCCAACAAGCGTTCAAACGAGGGCAGGTCTTGGGGTGTCGAAATAATCAGGATTTCGCGGATACCGGCCATCATCAGGACCGATATCGGGTAATAAACCATGGGTTTATCGTAAACAGGCATCAATTGCTTGCTGGTTGCCAAGGTCAATGGATGCAAACGTGTGCCGGATCCTCCGGCCAAAACAATACCTTTCATAGGTTAAGAATGGGGGCTGCGAATTTGATCGGCCAAGAGGTACAAAACCGCCATGCGTACGGCGACCCCGTTCTCAACCTGTTGCAAAATAACCGAGTGGGGACCATCCGCAACATCGGATTGCAATTCCACACCCCGGTTGATGGGCCCCGGGTGCATGATGAGCGCATCGGACCGCAGCCGACGGGCGCGGGCCTCCGTGAGCCCGTAGCGGGCCGTGTACTCCCGCAGCGACGGGAACCGGCTCCCCGCGTCGCGCTCGTGCTGGATCCGCAGGAGCATCACCGCGTCGAGTTCCGGGAGCAGCGGATCGAGGTCGACCGCACTCGAGCACGCCCAGCCCTCGAGCGTCTCGGGCAGCAGCGTCGGCGGCGCCACGAGCGTCACCTCGGCGCCGAGCATGGCGAGCGCCTGGACGTCCGACCGCGCGACCCGCGAGTTGCGCACGTCGCCGACGATGGCGACCCGCATGCCGGAGAGGTCACGGCCCCGGTGCTGGGTGATCGTGAAGGTGTCGAGGAGCTTCTGGGTCGGGTGCTGGTGGCTACCGTCACCTGCGTGCACGATGCTGGCGTCGATCCACTCGGGGATCCGAC
>JBJTSS010000110.1:0-1657 GCA_046079785.1 Bacteroidota bacterium | reverse complement strand
TGCTGGAGAGCAACGACTGAACCCAAGGATGATCAACACCATAACGAGCGGCCAGGCCTTCGGCCAAGCAGGTTTCCCAGGGTTCGCTTACCAGGTAACGACGAGCCCGCAATGCTTGATAAATCCCATCGGACCATTCTTTGCGGTCTTTGGACCCCATTTGGGGATTCTTACGGGCTATTTCCCGCATTAGACCAGGAAGGTCCTGGGGCTTGTCCCCGCTTTTGCGCTCCCAGATCCCCAAAAAATCCAAGACTTGCGAGGTACGCTTGGCCCAACGACCAACTTGTGATTCTACTCCCATTCGATGGTGGCGGGTGGTTTCGAGGAAATATCGTAAACAACCCGGTTGATGCCGCGGACTTTGTTGATGATATCGTTGGAAATTTCCGACAAGAGATCGTACGGGAGATGAACCCAATCGGCGGTCATGCCGTCCACGCTATGGACCGCACGCAAGGCCAAAACCCTTTCGTACGAGCGTTCATCCCCCATCACACCCACCGATTTGACAGGCAAAAGAATGGCCCCGGCTTGCCAAATTTTGGGATACCAGCCGCTTCGGCGAAGGTGACCGGTGTAGATAGCATCCGCCTCCTGCAGCATGGCCACCGATTCGGCATTCACCTCTCCCAATATCCGAATTCCCAATCCAGGACCCGGGAAAGGATGACGGTCCAACAAAAGATCAGGAATGCCCAAGGCACGGCCTACTTTGCGGACTTCGTCTTTGAAGAGGTTGCGAAGGGGCTCCACCAAAGTCAATTTCATGCGTTCTGGCAATCCCCCGACATTGTGATGGGATTTGATGGTTGCCGATGGGCCGTGGACCGAAACCGATTCAATGACATCGGGGTAAATGGTGCCTTGACCCAAAAAAGCAACATTCGGTAAGGCCCCGGCTTCCTTTTCAAAGCACGTAATAAAAGCATGCCCGATGGCCTTGCGCTTGGCTTCGGGGTCCGATAAACCCTCCAAAGCTTGGTAAAATTCGGCCCGTGCATCCACGCCCCTCACGGACAAGCCCATTCCTTGGTAGGCCTCCAAGACGTCGCTAAATTCATTTTTGCGGAGTAAGCCGTTGTCTACGAACAAGCCGTGCAGGCGTGGTCCAATCGCTAGATGAAGAATCACGGCCGCCACGGTGGAGTCAACCCCTCCACTGATCCCCATAACAACTTCTTGATCACCAACTAGGTCTTTGATTCGCTGAATGGCTTGATGCACAAAGGACTCGGCCGTCCACGTCGGTTTCAGGCCGGCGATACCCCGAACAAAATTTTGAAGCACACGAAATCCTTCCCGGCTATGGGTCACCTCGGGATGAAATTGGATGCCGTAGAGGGGGCGATCCGCCCATTCAAAGGCTGCAAACTTCACGGTCTCGGTAGAGGCGGTGGCCTGTGCACCTTCGGGCAATTGGACGATGGTATCCCCATGGGACATCCAGACCTCGGAGTCATCGGATAAACCTTCCAACAAGGGCGAAGGAACCGTAGTGGACCGGTTGAGCAGGGCCCGACCGTATTCACGTATGACCGATCGAGCGACCGAGCCACCTCTATGGGCCGCGAGCCACTGCGCCCCATAACAAATACCCAAAACTGGAATTTCTTCGAACCAGGCGGGCCAGGGCGCAACCGGGGCCTCCGCATCA
>JBJTSS010000109.1:0-1487 GCA_046079785.1 Bacteroidota bacterium | reverse complement strand
CTACTTGGGCAAAACCGTTCAGGTCATTCCCCATATCACCGACGAAATCAAAACCCGAATTCTCACGTTGGGGAACAGCGGAGCTTACGATGTGATCATCACCGAAAGTGGGGGTACGGTTGGGGATATCGAATCCCTTCCCTATGTCGAGGCCATACGACAACTTCGCTTGGATCTGGGGGAAGGCCAATCCATGGTTCTTCATTTGACCCTGCTACCTTACCTGCAGGCAGCCGGTGAACTCAAAACCAAACCCACCCAGCATTCGGTCAAAATGTTGTTGGAAATCGGTGTTCAACCGGATGTCCTGATTTGCCGAACCGAACACCCTATCACCCAGGATATCCGGCGCAAAGTCGCCCTGTTCTGCAACGTGACCCCGGATGCCGTCATCGAAGCCATGGATGCCAAGAGCATCTACGAAGTCCCGCTCAACATGGCCCGCGAAAAGTTGGACCGTTTGGTTTTGAAGAAACTCAAACTTCGGCCTCTTCAAAGCGCTGACCTCTCCCAATGGAAAGCTTTTTTGAATCGCTTGAATCGCCCCCAGCATTCGGTACGCATTGGTTTGGTCGGCAAATACGTGGAACTCAAGGATTCGTATTTGTCCATTGCCGAAGCCCTCAAGCATGCCGGTGCAGCCCTCGAAACCCGGGTTCAAATCGAGTGGATTCACTCCGAAAAATTAGAAGATGGTCCCATCGAATCGACCTTGCAAGGCTTAAACGCCATCCTCGTCGCACCGGGATTTGGGGTCCGGGGTTGGGAAGGAAAAATCGAAGCGATACGGTTCGCAAGAACCAGCGGACTTCCCTTTTTGGGAATTTGTTTGGGCATGCAATGCGCAACGGTCGAATTTGCTCGCCATGTGGCCGGGCTCCGTGGGGCTGACTCCACCGAAATGAACCACCGCACCCGCTACCCCGTTATCGACCTCATGAACAGTCAGTTAAAAGTCGCTAACAAAGGAGGGACCATGCGTTTGGGGGCCTACCCTTGCCGAATTAGTGCCGGGACCCTGGCCGCCAAGGTTTATGGCAAAGCCAAAACCATCCACGAGCGGCATCGTCATCGCTTTGAATTAAACAACAAGTACCGAAAACAACTGACCGATGCGGGTTTGCGATTGAGTGGTCTTAATCCCGAATATGATTTGGTAGAAATGATTGAATTGCCCGGTCACCCTTGGTTTATTGGAGCCCAATTCCATCCCGAATACTCCAGCACGGTGGACCTTCCTCACCCACTTTTTGTTTCCTTCGTCCAAGCCGCTCTTCAAAACAATACCCAGCGTGTCCACTAATTCCAGTTTCGATCGCAATACCCTTACCGGTCTCTTTTTGATGGGCCTTATTCTGGTCCTCTATTCCCTTTGGTTTCCGCCAACGCCGCCACCCAACAAAAAGCCGGCTTCTGAACCTGCAAGCACCCGCATCGAGGCGGCTCGTCCAGCGGATACCTCGGTGGAATCATCGACCCCTTCGCCA
>JBJTSS010000108.1:0-3297 GCA_046079785.1 Bacteroidota bacterium | reverse complement strand
CAAAACCTTGGTGGTCTGGGGCAATACGGTCCCCGAACTGGGCATGTATCCTTGGTACCCTGAACCAGCCGCACCGGCCCTGCGTTGGCACTCCTCCAAGACCCATGGAAACACCTCCTCCATCTGGATTCAAGGATTGGGTCCAACGTCAAAAACGACATCCCATGCACCCCCTCAACCTACGATTGGGGGAGCGGAATACTTTGAGACCGATTCCGCTTACCGACCCTGCAGCAAATTGGGCAGCCATCAATGCCCTCGCGGACATTTTGAATGCATGAAAAACCAAGACCTGCGGTTGCTGGTTGAGCGTGCCCAAATTGCCCTTCAACCTAGCCTGACCCAACCTTCGTCATGAACGCAAGCCCAGCCCCTTCGGCGACCGACCTCATCAAAAACAGCGACGGTTCCGTGTACCATTTGGGACTACAACCGGACGACCTGGCCGATCGTATTTTGTTGGTTGGTGACCCGGAAAGAGTTCCCGAAATTTCGAAGCATTGGGACCGATTGGACCTGGTACGCTCACGTCGGGAATTTGTGACCCATACCGGATGGATGGGATCGCAACGACTCACAGTTTGCAGTACCGGCATTGGAACGGACAATGTGGATATTGTTATGCACGAACTGGATGCCCTTAGGCGTTTGGACTGGGATAGCGGTTTGCCCAAGGAATCCTTTCGTCCACTCAACCTTCTTCGGGTAGGCACGGCCGGTTGCCTTCAGTCCTCCATGGACGAGGGCCAGGTCCTGGTAAGCTCGGTTGCCATCGCTTTTGACGGATTGCTATCCCATTACAGGGTTCCATTTTTGCCCAACGAAATTTCCTTGGCCCAAAGCGCAGGCCATGCCTTGTATGGCGAAACCATGCCCGCCTCGGGTCACGCGGTTTCTGCCGATCCCCTTTGGCTCCAGCGAACCGAAGAGGCTGGATTGCCTTCGGGTATCAATTGGACCTGCGCGGGATTTTACGGGCCCCAAGGGCGTAACCTCCATGGTTGGAGTTCATACCCCGATTTACTCCGCAACGCAGAAGCCTTTCGCACCACGTGGGGTGGTCGCCAACAAGGCCTATCGCATCTCGAAATGGAAACGGCCGGACTCTACGGGCTAAGCCGATTGATGGGACATCGAGCCATCTCCATAAGCGCACTGCTCGCGCACCGTTGGCATCACCGCTTTTGCCCAGAACCCCAAGCGATTATGCAAGGGTGCATCCAAAAAATCCTCCAACTGTTGAACGAACATCCCCAGGATCCGGACTAAGCCAAACCGTCTAGCGACGAGCCTCGCCACTTTGGTTTCCCAACAAATGATCGGTTCGGTTGGCATGGAGAATGCGGAATGTATCACCCTCCTTTTGGAGCACATAAAGACAAAGGTTGGCGTGGTCAAAATCATCCATGTCCGAATAAGGACGACCGGTCAATAAACATAACAACAGGCGAAGTGCACGACCATGGAGGCAAGCCAAGATTTTTTGGTACGGCGCTGCATGAAATTCATCCACTACCGGTTTCATACGAATCGCCACTTGGTTGGGGGATTCCCCCCGGGGTGGTGCTGCGTCCAACACCCCTTTTCGCCAATTCTGTACTAATTCCTTGTAAACCCCGTCAAATTCATCAAATCGTCGGCCTTCAAAATCACCCCAATGAAATTCATTCAACCCAACCCGGGCATGCAACGGAACGTTTTGGTAACGAGGATCCAAGCTAAAAGGTTCCAGCGTTTGACGGCTGCGCTGCAATAGCGAACAATAAAAAGCGTCAAAGCCTTCGTTTGCATAGGCCTGATAAAACAGTTGCGCTTGTTTTTGGCCCGTTGCATTCAAAGAGGTATCGTGGCCGCTACCCTGCACCCAATCCTTGAGGTTAAAGTCGGTTTGTCCGTGTCGTAACAAATAAAGCATCGAAGCCATTGTTGTGGATTTAAAATGAAATTAGGAGTTCATGATTTCTACATTTCTTGAAGGGACCAGGTCTTCCAGGCCCGCAGAACACCTTCAAAGTCAGCTGGTAATTCAGAATCAAAAAACAAATGTTGAGCGGTCTCGGGATGAACGAAGCCCAAAGTTTTGGCGTGCAAAGCCATACGAGGCATATCCCGCATGCATTGGGCCACAAAACTTCGGTACGAACCCCGCTGAGGACCGCGAACCAAGGCATCTCCCCCGTAGGTTGCATCGTTAAAAATGGGAAAACCATGCATCGAGGTATGCACCCGGATTTGGTGCGTTCGACCGGTTTCGAGCGTGAATTCAATCAGACTGACCGGCCCCCAATTCTCCAAACGGCGATAATGGGTCACCGCCGGTTTACCGGTTCGATGATCAGCAAACCCTTTCATCCTTTGGCGATCCGCGGGGTCCCGGTCAATGGAAGCCCGAAAGGTGCCCTTATCGTCCGGACAACCCCAGACCAAGGCTTGGTAGGTACGCTGGATGCTGTGATCAAAAAACTGCCGGGCCAGGTGGGTCATGGCGCTTTCTTTTTTGGCGATGACCAACAAACCGGAGGTGTCTTTGTCAATTCGGTGAACGAGTCCGGGCCTTAGACTCCCATCGCTTAGGGGATGCCGGTCCACCGGAAGATCGTTAAGACGATAGGCCAAGGCATTGACCAAGGTTCCCGAATGATGACCATGCCCGGGGTGAACCACCATCCCCGCGGGTTTGTGTACCACCAAGAGGGCCTCGTCTTCGTAAACAATATCCAAAGGAATATTCTCGGCCAGTAAACCCTTGGCACGGGGAGGATGCGCCAAAACCAACTGGACGGTATCCATGGGTTTGACCTTGTAGCTGGCCTTCACGGCAGTTCCGTTCACCAAAAGGGAACCGGCTTTGATGGCATTTTGGATGCGATTGCGCGATATATGGGCAGTGCGCAAATCCAGGAAACGGTCAATGCGGAGGGGAGCCTGTCCCCGATCCACCACCAATCGGTAATGCTCGTAGAGATCGTCCTGGTCCTCGTCGGGGAGGGAGGATTTATCCGATTCCGGGTCTTGGATCATGGGACGAAAGTAAATCCGCTGGACCCAACCAAGTCCACTGCAGGCGATGAAAGGGCCAGACCAGGCCAGAATCTTGAAGATGGACCTCAACCGCCTCCGATCCATGCACCAAAGGCACCCAGACGACACGATTTTGGTAACACAAAACAGGCCAGTCCCGACGTAGCACTTCCCCCACCCCCTGTTGGGCCAAAAGCTCTTTGATGGGTTTGACTATTGGGGAATTCCATCCCGGTTTTTGGGGATGGACTCGATGCGATCCATGAACGGATTGCC
>JBJTSS010000107.1:0-1168 GCA_046079785.1 Bacteroidota bacterium | reverse complement strand
TTGAATCCTCCGGATGCCCATAACCTCTGCACGTGGGCCATGCGTTGTTGGTTGGTCCAGGATGGGGACCGAATTATTGTGGTCGATTGCGGCATGGGCAGCAAGCAAGATGCACGGTTCCGCTCCAGGTACGGGGTCTCCGACGAGCTTGATCTGAGTTTGGCGGTCCAAAATGCCGGTGTTTCGCCCGATCAAGTGACCGATGTGGTCTTGACGCATCTTCATTTTGACCATTGCGGTGGGGCAACACGGTTGGGCCCGGATGGAATTACCACGGAGGTGGTTTTTCGGAATGCAACGTACTGGGTAGGCGCCAAGCAATTGGCCTGGGCCTATCCCCGCCCCAATGCCCGCGAAAAAGCTTCGTTTCTAAGGGAAAATATCGAACCCCTGATGAAATCGGGGCAATTGCAAGAAGTCGCCCCCGGTCAAAATGCCGCAGGGCTACCTTGCCTCCATGTGGATGGGCATACCGAAGGGATGATGCTCCCCATGGTTTCTTACCAAGGACGCACCTTACTTTTCTGCGCCGACCTCCTGCCATCGACGGCCCATTTACCGCTGCCGTGGGTTATGGCTTACGATGTACGGCCTTTGCAAACCCTTCTCGAAAAAGAAGAAATTCTGGAAAAAGCCCTTCAAGAAAATTGGCTGCTTTTTTTTGAGCACGACCCGGTTTACGCGGTTTCTTCGCTCCATCGAGACGCCAAAGGCGTTATTCAGGCCTTGGATCCACGCCCTGATTTAGCGTAAAGGCAAATTCCACAAAGCGGCCATGCGCTTGGGGATATCGGTATTGTCCATCCATCCCGAAAATCGTTCCGAGCCAGGTCCAAATGACATCACCGGAACCAGAGCCGGGGTGTGTTTTTTGGTGGTAAAGGCGTATTTGAGGTTGGAACCATCTTGGGCCCCGGCGTTGATGGCCATCCCCCCGGTTTCATGGTCAGCCGTCAAGACCACCAAAGTTTGACCGTCTTTTTGGGCGTAATCCAAAACAGCCCCCACCACCCGATCCAAATCCAAGGTTTCGGTTAGAACATAATCGCCGTCATTGGCATGCCCACCCCAGTCAATTTGGGAACCTTCTATCATCAAAAAAAATCCGGAATCCTGCTCGTTGCGATGGATTCGGTCCAGATCACGGCAGGCCCGGGATGCGAGCATG
>JBJTSS010000106.1:0-1347 GCA_046079785.1 Bacteroidota bacterium | reverse complement strand
CCAAAGCCCGAGGCGGTACCCAAGCCGGGCAACTGAATTTCCCTCACCATTCCCCCCGACAATTTGTATTGGAAAACTTTGCTCACGGCATCTTGCAAATAACTCGCAAAGAAGAATCCACCAACGGCGGTCACCGTCAGGGGGAATTCCGTTTCGGAAATAACATCTTGCCAAGCCTTGGGATCGGGGGATTGGAGGCGAGTCCAAACCAAACGCCGGTTAGGGGCCTTGAGGTTGGTCAAGAGATAAACCGTATCCCCCTCGGTATGAACCACATCTGTTTCGTTTTCGAGGCCCTGAATGATGGGTAAAATCGGGGAATTTTTGACTCTTAAGTCTTTGTAATACAGCTCATTCCCGTAGGTGGCTTGGGCCGCCGATACAAAGAGGTAACGGCTGTCTTCGCTCACCACCGCGCCAACATAGCGGTACGGCCTGGCTTCTCCCCCAAAGACCAATTCATCGGCCTTTTGGGGCTGGTCCAGGCGATGGTAATACAATTTGTGAAATTGTGTTTTGCCGGACAAAGCCGAGCCCTGAAGGGGTTTATCGTAACTGGAATAAAAAAATCCTTCTTGCCCTTTCCAGGCCAAGGAGCTGAACTTAACATCGATTAAAGTATCGCCGATTTGCTTGCGGGTTTTGGTGTTCAAAACCACAACCTTGCGCCAATCGGAGCCTCCTTCGCTGATTTGGAAGGCACAATGCGAACCATCCATGGAGAATTGGATGCCGGCCAACGACGAGGTGCCGTCCTTGGAAAATTGATTAGGGTCCAAAAAAACCTCGCTTTGACCAGGCTTTGAGGTCAGTTCTCGATACAAAACGGACTGATTTTGCAATCCGTTGTTTTTATAAAAATAAGTGTATTCGCCTTCTTGAAACGGAGCGGAGTATTTCTCGTAATTCCAAAGCTTCTCCAAACGCTTGCGCATGTTGTCGCGGAACGGAATTTGTTTTAGGTAACTAAAGGTCAATTCGTTTTGACGATGAACCCAATCAGCTGTTTCCTCGGAACGATCGTCTTCCAGCCAACGGTATGGGTCTTCGACCACTTGCCCAAAATAGGTGTCGATCTGATCCACCTTGCGGGTTTCGGGATAGTTCAAGGGTTGGGCCTGGGTTGGCATCACGAAGCCCCAAAGAACCCCAACAAAAACCAAGGCAACAACACCAAACGGTTGGCCTAACGAAGCAAGAGAATAACGAGTGCGCATAGGGTAAGAATTTTACCCAAAGATAGGCTCAAGGGTTCTTCGTCTTGGCGTACCAAAAGCGGCGGGGGAACAGCCAAAGACCGTAGGACTCGGCGGGTTTGGCGTTAAGCCCGGCGTGGTGGGCCCGATG
>JBJTSS010000105.1:0-2436 GCA_046079785.1 Bacteroidota bacterium | reverse complement strand
TGCCTTTACAAACAACAACTCGATACCGCTTCGACAGGGCTCTTGGCTTATTATTCCATGGACCAAGGGCAAGCCGGTGGCAACAATGTCACTGTTCCGTATTTGGAGGACTTGCGAAATGGTTTTCACGCTTATTTCTATGGACTTAATCTGAATGGACCTTCTTCGAATTTCGTGAATGGTCGACAAATGATGGGAGTCATTCGGGATACCCTTTGCCGTGGTGGGAGCCTATCGGTTGGGGGTGTTCCTTTTAACCAAGGAGGCACCTACAGGCTTCGCCTACCCCGACCCGACCAATGCGATTCGACCCTTTGGATTGGACTATATCAAGATACCGCTGATCGTCGCTTAACACAAAATCGCAACCAACTCACCGCCGTGCAAAACGGCGCACTGAGTTACCAATGGCTTCAATGCACAGGATCCCCAACACCCATCCCTGGGGCCACATCACGCACCTACACGGCAACCGCGAACGGCTCCTACCGGGTTGCAATACGTCGATTGCGTTGCGTAGATACATCGTACTGCGCCGAGGTGAGGACGGTGGATTTGCCCGAAATTTCCATGACCAACCAAGACCAACTAACCCTTTGGCCAAATCCAGGAAGTCAGTATTTGAACGTTCAATTACCGAATTCATGGCGTCCTTGGGGTTACCGGGTGGTCAACGCGTTAGGGCAAACCGTAGCAATTTATCCAACGAACGATGAAGGATCCCATGACGAAGCGTCAAAGATTACCCTCAACACCGAAGATTGGCCAACCGGATGGTACACGCTTTGGGTCGGCGCTCAACGGATCGGAGGTGCCGAATCTCCAACATGGTTCAAGGCCTCTTGGGTAAAACCCTAATGAACCACCCGAAACCTGCCCTATGAAAATCCAAGAAGACCCCTCCACCCCAGGCGAAAAATTAGCCGATACCATCGCCCGATTCGGAGGCTCCTGGACTTTCATTATCGTGTATTTATCCAGCATCTTGGCTTGGATTCTACTCAATGCCTTTTTTCTTGGGAACCAAGGCTACGATCCTTATCCTTTTATCCTTCTAAATCTGTTGTTGAGTTGCCTGGCGGCCTTACAAGCCCCAATCATCATGATGAGCCAAAATCGACAAGAACAAAAAGACCGCCAACGAGCGGAATTGGACCTTAAAGTCAACCAAAAAGCAGAAAGAGAAATTCGCGAGTTGCATCATAAAGTGGACGAAATCAAGGAGTTATTGCAAAAATGGGGATCTCAGGAGTCATCATCGCGCTAAACGAGGCCAACAAAATTGAGGCCTGCATTCGCTCATTACAACAGGTTTGTTTTGAGGTCGTCGTTCTGGATTCAGGCAGTACCGACCAGACGGTAACCTTGGCCCAACAACTTGGGGTCAAGGTTATCTATCATCCATTTGATGGGCATATCCAACAAAAAAACAGGGCGTTAGAGGAGGTCCAGGGGCCGTATGTTCTATCCCTTGATGCCGACGAAGTCTTGTCTGAACCATTGATTTCGTCGATCCAAAAACTAAAATTAGATAACTACAAACTCACAGCCTACCGTATGCCACGTCTTAACCGGTATTGCGGTCAATGGATTCGTTACGGAGCATGGAATCCAGATCTCAAAATTCGGCTTTGGCCTTTGGGACAGGGACAATGGGGAGGCCGCAACCCCCACGACCAAGTTATACTTGGGCCCCAAATCAAGATCGTGGACCTCCCTAGTCCCTTGCTTCACTACAGCTACGATCAACCCGAAGAGTTACGAATACAAAGTGAAAAATTTGCACGCATCGCGGCAAGAGAACGGCTGGCCCATGGATCCAAATCCTTGGCATGGCCCTTACCAAGGGCGGCTTTTCGATGGATACGCGATATCGTCATCAAACGAGGATTCTTGGACGGTAAAGCGGGTTGGAAGATTGCCTACGAAAACGCTCGATATACCTACCTCAAATACAGTTTGAAACCTTAAATTGCAAGATGAAATCCTTTCCGATGAAATTTCCAATCCTCCTTGTCCTGTTGGCCTTCTTGGGGCTAAGCGCCTGCAATAACGAAACCCAAACCACCACCGTTACCCTTGATCCGATGGCATTTGAATGGAGCGGCCCCCTGTTGGAGGGGAGTAATCCAGCACAAGTCACGGTAACCGTTGATCCCAAGGTTTTGTTGGGGGATTTGTGGAAGGAAGGCGTAGAAATTAAACGTGTTGTGTTAAAAAAAGCTGAGGTAAATGCCGAAAACAACGAGGATTTTGCAGGTATCCTCTCTTTGGTCATGAGTATGGCCAGCAACAATCCGGAATTACGAATGCAGGAAATTGCGGCCGCCTCTCCTCTACAACCCGAATACAACAAAGCATCCCTTAACATGGCACCCCAGGCCCACCTGGACGATTTCTTCAAAGAAAAAGAATTTTACATGGTCCTGGATGCTT
>JBJTSS010000104.1:0-8714 GCA_046079785.1 Bacteroidota bacterium | reverse complement strand
CAATTGGCCTTGGCCGTTAGCGAATATACCAACCAAGTCTTGATGCCTGCTGATCGCAAAGCACAAGCCGACCAAGCTCCGGTTCGTCGTCAATTGATGGCCGCTAACATGGCCTACCAAAGCCAAAGAATTTTTGCACCGGACGCCAATTCAACCCTGCGCCTCACCTACGGTAACGTCAAACCCTACGTGCCCCGCGATGGTGTGGATTACAACTGGTTTACAACACAGCGAGGCATTCTTCAAAAAGAAGATCCCAACAACGAAGAATTCATTGTTCCCAGCAAGCTCAAGGAGGATTTATCCAAAGGAGATTTTGTTCCTTACGGAAGGGATGGTGAATTGGTCACTTGCTTTATTTCCAACAACGACATCACCGGAGGCAATAGCGGTAGTCCTGTCATGAACGCCAAGGCAGAATTGGTTGGGATTGCCTTTGATGGTAACTGGGAGTCCATGACCGGAGACTTGATGTTCAACGACCAGGTCCAAAGAACCATCAGCGTGGATATCCGCTATGTGCTCTTTGTGATGGACCGTTTTGCAGGCGCCGGGCACCTGGTTCGGGAAATGAAATTGGTCCCCTAAGGAACCTTATTCTCCATCAACGCATGTCGACGACTTCAACGTTGGGGTAAGCCTTAACGTTGAAGACGAACAAGTCATCCGTGAGTTTGGGATTGACTTTGAAATCGCTTATTTGGTAAGTGTATTGAACCCCTGATTTATCAAAAACAATGGCTTTTTGGATCAGGTTGTTTTTGCGGTCAACATAAAGACGGACCTTAAAATAAGAAACCGTCTTGTTTTGGGGAATTAGATCAATCAGCGAAACGCCTGTTTTACCGGCTACGGATTCCGACTCCAAAAAAGAATCAAAGCCCTTTTCGTACATCGTAAAAAGATTGTCCGGGGTAATTTGATCGGGGGTTGGCTCATAACGGCTGATGTTCACTTCGTTGAGTTCTTTGAGGTAAGTCCAGGATGAGCGCCCATCGCAAACCATCAGCTGTTCCCCCATATCGATACGGTATTGCTTACCCCGCAGGTAGAGTTTCCCTTTACGTTTTTCTTTGATTTGACCAGGGCCTCCCTGAAGCTCCAGCGACACCATGGCCTGCATGGATTTCATGCTGCGGTAGTTCTTGCTCATTTTGCCCAGGATGGCTTTGGACTCCGCGTCTCCGGAAGCAATGCTTCGGGGCTTCGTGGCCTTTTTTTGGGCCTGGGCGTCGTTGTCCACCCCATAGCCTACCACCATACCCATCGTTAACAAAATCAAACCAAGAATTTTTCGGGACATAATCATAGCATTTAAGTTTAGAGGCCTTTGAGCTGCCTGAGTTTTTCTTCCAAGTGATGCGGGTCCGTGTACAAAACCTCCCGGGGTTTGGAGCCCTCAAAGCGCCCCACAATACCCGCTGCTTCCAGTTGATCAATGAGCCGACCAGCCCGGGCGTAACCGATGGTCATTCGACGCTGCAAAAGGGAGGTCGAACCCTGCTGGTACTGGACCACCATGCGTGCAGCCTCGTCAAAGAGTTCATCCCGCACCGCGCCGATCCCATCACTCCCCGATTCCTTCTCGGATTCAGGATCCTTGTATTCGGGCAAAAGAAACGGTGTTGCATAGCCCATTTGATCACCGATAAAGTCACAGACGGCCTCCACTTCGGGCGTGTCCACAAAAGCGCATTGCAAACGCACCACGTTGGAGGATAGGGACAAAAGCATATCCCCACGACCTATCATCTGTTCGGCACCACCGGTATCAATGATGGTACGACTATCGATTTTGGAACTGACTTTGAACGCAATACGAGCCGGAAAATTGGCTTTAATGGTCCCGGTAATGATGTTAACCGAAGGACGCTGGGTGGCTACAATGAGATGGATACCTACGGCTCGGGCCAATTGGGCCAAGCGGGTGATGGGGAACTCGATTTCTTTACCTGCCGTCATGATCAAATCCGCGAACTCATCAATAATCACAACGATATAAGGGAGGTAACGATGACCGGCAGAAGGTAAGAGGCGTCGTTTTCGGAATTTGTTGTTATACTCTACCAGGTTTCGAACCTGCGCATTTTTGAGAAGGTCGTAGCGTCGGTCCATTTCGATACCCAAAGCATTCATGGTATGAACGACTTGACGGGTATCCGTAACAATGGCATCTTCGGCATCCGGAAGGCAGGCCAAAAAGTGTTTTTCGATTCGGCGGAACAAGGAAAGTTCCACTTTTTTGGGGTCCACCAAAACCAATTTGAGCTCGCTGGGATGCTTTTTGAAAAGCAAGGAAACCAAAATCGCGTTTATACCGACCGATTTGCCCTGACCGGTGGCACCGGCCATCAGGAGGTGAGGCATTTTGGTCAAATCGGCAACAAAAATTTCGTTGGAGATGGTTTTGCCCAAAGCAATTGGCAATTCCATTTCGGAGGATACAAAGCGCTCGGAGGCCAATAAACCCCGCATGCCGACCACTTCCTTGTTTTGGTTGGGAACTTCGATGCCCACGGTTCCTTTGCCCGGCATGGGCGCAATAATGCGGATGCCCAACGCCGCAAGGCTCAGGGCAATATCGTCCTCCAAATTTTTGATTTTGGAAATACGAAACCCAGCGGCTGGAATGATTTCGTACAACGTCACGGTAGGCCCAACCGTCGCCTTGATTTTGTCAATTTCTATCCCGTATTGACGCAGGGTATTAACAATTTGATCTTTGTTTGCTTCGAGCTCTGCGGGATTAATTTGAAACTTACCGCTGGTATATTCCGATAACAAATCCAACGTAGGATAACGGTAACCGGAAAGATCCAACTTGTGATCGTAAAGCTCACTGTCCGTCAAGGCCACCGTATGGGCATCTTCCAATTCTTCTTCTTGCTCAGGTAATGCAACTTCCATATCCCCAATCTTGCCCAAGGCCGCCCAATCTTCGGTAGGCGATGCCTCTTGGACGGGCAAAATCTCCAAATCTGCGGGCTCTGCAGTTCCCGGAACTTCGGTTTCGGGCTCCAACAAAACAGGGGCTGTGCGTACCGAAGTTTGCTCCATCTGTTCGGAGATTCCAAGGTCTGTTGGCCCCGCTACAAGTTCGGAATCCAGCTCAACGGGCGTAATTTCTTGTTGAGGCGTTTTTGGGCGCCACGTGGGCCATTGCAAGCGCTGTCCCCTCTGGATCAAGATCCAGGCAAACCAAAAACCTGCCAAACCCAAACCGGTCCCCACCAAGCCGACAAAGCCAGAAGCCCAACCCACCGCAAATCGTCCAAATGCCCCACCCCACGGAAAAGGCAGGGTCCAACATGCATGAAAAAGATAGGCCAACGTAATGGAGACCGCTGAAGCATAAAAAAGTGAACCAAACGCCCGGTCCACCAATTTGACCTTGAAATTGGCAAAAAGCAACTTAAGCCCCAAAAGCAAAGTCCAAAACCAAAAAAACACCACGCCGATTCCCCAGCCACGGTAAACCGTCCAATGACCCAAAAAGGCCCCAAGCCGTCCCAACCAGTTTTGGGCTTCCGATTCCGTTGACCAAAGGGACCGCCATGAATCCTCCAAAAAAATGCTTTGGTCTTGACGCCAGGTCATCGCGTAGGATACCAAAGCGATCAACCAAACCAACGTCATGAACAGGACCAAGGTACCTGCCGCGGTTTGAAAACCTGGCTTTCTCCAAAACAGAACCGCAGACCCCGCCGGGGATTGCGCCTGGGCTCCATGGGACCCGCCCGGTTTGACGGACTTTTGGGCTTGACCCGATTTGGGTCGAAGGGTATTGGCAGGCACGGTCAAAAATAACTTAGGGTCGGTACAAGATGTCCAGCAAGGTTTGGCCAACAGCCGTTAAGGTTCGGGGGCTGATGACCTCCATGTTATCGTTGCGGGTATGCCAATGCGGCGGGAAGCCCGTACCCTCGCTCCTCAAATCAATAATATCCACCATCGGTATGCCCGCCAAGGTATTGACATAATAGTGATCATCCGTGACCGGCTGACAGGGTACAGGAACAAAGAGATCGCCATAACCCAAGGACCCAGCCCTCTGCCAAATCAAACGGGTCCAATCCGGAGCAAATTGCAAAGAATGTCCTTCCCAACAAAAGCGGGCATCAGCAGCACCGACCATATCCAACAAAACACCTCGCTGTGCACGATAGCCGGCGATATGGGGACTGCGGGACCAGTACTGGGAACCCATGGCATAGGAGTCCGCCACTTCAGGGCTTCCATAATCCTCCAAATCAAAAAACACCAAATCAATTCCGAGATCCCCGGGCAAAGAATCCAAGTGACGGGCCAATTCAAGAAGGACCGCCACCCCGGAAGCTCCATCGTTTGCACCATCCAAACGTGCTTTGGGGTCCACGGGATCCATATCCGCTCTGGGTCGGGTATCCCAATGCGCTGCCAAAACCAAACGCCGTTGGCTCTGGGGGCGAAAGGCGCCAATAACATTTCGTAATTCAAAAACCTTGCCATCGTGCATCGTCAGGGCTGCTTTTTGTTCGAAAACCTCGAGACCCCTCGATTGCAGTTTCGAAACCAACCAATCCCCACAGCGTTGATGGGCCGAGGTCCCCGGTACCCTTGGACCCCACGAAACCTGGGTTTGAACCAAAGCCAGGGCGGAATCCCCCTCAAATCGAGGGACAATCACCGAGGCAAGCCCGGCTTCCTCCTCCTCGGTATCGGATGAGCTTCTATTGGCCTCCGGCTGACAGGACACCCCCATCAAAGCCAAGAGGCACAACCCCCAACCATACCCAACACGCCCTAAAGTGACCATCGGCTGCCTTCTTTGTCGTCCATAATTTTGATACCCGCTTGATGGAGCTGATCACGGATTTGATCGCTCATTGCCCAGTTTTTGGCTTCTTTGGCCTCTTGGCGCAATCGAATCAATACCTCCATAGCCGCATTCAAGGCTTGGCGAGTTGCTTGATCATCACGATGTCCATGGTTTGTTAAGGGAAATCCCAACACATCCTGAACAAAAATCTTGACCGTTTGACGAAGGCGATTCCAAGCCTCCGGAGAGACCGCCACTTTGCCTTGTCGCAAATTTTGAAAATCTCCTAACAATTCATAAAGAAGTGCAATAAGCACGGGGCTGTTCAAGTCATCGTTGAGGGCCGCACGGGCTTTGGACTCCAAAACATCCGAATCCAAAAGACCGAGACCCTCATCCGAAGAAACCGTCGATGCTATTTCTGCGACTTCAAAATTCATGACATCCCTCAACCCCTGTATCCACCTTTGGTAACCCTTGCTGGAAGCCAATAGAGCAGGATCGCTGAAATCCAAGGTGCTGCGGTATTGAGCCTGGAGGATAAAAAAGCGAATGCTCATGGGATCGTAGGCCTGGGATAGCCCTTCGTGGGTTCCCGCAAAGAGGTCATCAAGGGTGATAAAATTCCCCAGGGATTTGCCCATTTTTTGACCGTTAATCGTCACCATGTTGTTATGCATCCATAACTTGGCCGGACCACAGCCATAGCAACCGGTGGTTTGGGCAATCTCACTTTCGTGGTGTGGAAACAAAAGGTCCATGCCCCCACCGTGAATATCAAAAGGAGTTCCCAGGTATTGAGCCGACATGGCCGAACATTCAATATGCCAACCAGGAAAACCAAGGCCCCATGGCGAATTCCATCGCATAATATGTTCCGGTTCTGCTTTTTTCCAAAGCGCGAAGTCTTCGGGTTTACGTTTCTCGGATTGGGAAGCCAGCGATCGGCGCTCATTGCCCGCACCGGCTACTAAATCATCCACCACCCTTCCCGACAACTGACCGTAGGCGTTATTTTGGCGATAGGCCTCCAAATCAAAATACACGGATCCGATGACTTCGTAGGCCAAGCCCTTGGCCATCAAGCCTTGGATCATTTCAATTTGTTGCGGAATATGACCGGAGGCTCGGGGCTCGATAGATGGCGGCAGGTTTCCGAGCTGGTCCATCGCACGATGAAAGGACAGGGTATACTGTTGAACCAATTCCATCGGTTCAAGCCGCTCCAAGCGAGCACGGCGAGCAATTTTGTCTTCACCTTCGTCGGCATCGTCCACCAAATGACCAACATCCGTAATATTGCGCACGTAACGGACCCGGTATCCCAGGATATGAAGATACCGTAACAATAAATCAAATGTGATGTAAGGCCTGGCATGGCCCAAATGCGGGGGGCCGTATACCGTTGGACCGCAAACATAAAGACCAACATGCGGTGCCTGCAGGGGTTGAAAGACCTCCTTGGACCTGGTCAAGGTATTGTAAAGCAAAAGTTCGTTGGCCATCATCTACGGCAAGGGTTCAAACTTCCAAAAATACACCCTAACGACCCAGCACCGCTACAATGGGGTAATGATCCGAATGCCCCCCTTCCAAAACACGATGGAAAAGAACTGGCCTTTCCGGTTCTACAAAAATATGGTCGATCCGAAAACTGGGGAAACCGCGGGCATAGGTATGCCCCAAACCCATCCCACGTTCGACAAAACTATCCTTGAGGCCTTGACCGGCCAAGCCCACGGCAAACGAATGGGGAAGATCATTGAAATCACCCATCAAAACGACCGGGTGAGGTGAGGCGTTGACTTGTTCATGGATCATTTCGGCCTGAAGGGCGCGTAGGCGGGCGTTGCCTGCAATTTTTCGAAAAATCCTAAAAATACTTTGCTTGGCTGTATCGCTCTGCAAATCCAAAGCCCGAACAGGGCGCAAATCTCCTGACGAAATTTGATTACTGGCCAAGTGAACATTCAAGGCCCTCAAGGTATCCCCATCCATCAGCAGATCAGCCCACAGCAAACCGGTTGGAGAATCTCCTTCGCCCAGATTGAGGTAGCCAAAATCCAATACCACACCGCGTGTCCACAAACCCAGTCCGCTAAACCAATCCGGTCGATTACCACGATGGGAACCCTCTTGTTGCACAAAGCAAACGACCTTTCGGTCCCGATTCAATCCCACAAAGGAACCCCGACGGAGACGTGGGTCCCTACTCACTTGTCGAAGCACGTCAAAATGTTGAGGGTCCCAGCTTATAAAATCTTGTAAACCAACAATATCGGGCTGTAAAGTCCCCATCAAATGCACCAAATAATCCCGGGGAGATTTGGTTTCAGGTTCGGTACCGCTACCATCAACACCCAGGGGCCGAAACGTCCCTACGTTGTACGATGCGACAATCATGCACCCCTTCTCCTTCCTTAGTCGAGCCTCTTCCACAGTAGCTTGAATAGAATTTTCTTGGGTGAACCCAACCAGAACAGGCCATTTCCAAAATCGCTCATGCACGCGCCAACCCAAAACCAAAACGACCAACGTCAATAAAAATCGGATATTCCAACGCAAAATCCACAACACCGAACACAGCAAAAGACCTAACAAAAGAGGATAATACCCAAACCCCAACAAGGCCAATGGCGCGGCCCAACGCGGGTCAAGGTAGGGCGTCGCATAAACCAAAAGCATACCGAGGGCCAAGACAAGGTTAATCCCCATCAGGGCATGACTAATCCACCGCAACAAGGGATACTTGGGGGGTTTTAGGCTTGATTTTGACGGTCCAGCCATTCTTTTTCACTTGGCTTAAGGGAGGCGTATCCACTCCGTGAAATTTTATCCAATAAACGATCGGTCTCGCCTTGAACATCCAACTTTGGAATGCGTTGGGATGGTTTCCAACGGGCCTTTCGTTGGCTTTCCCAAGGCAGGATCAGTCGACCTTGTTTGAATCGCAAATAAACAATCCCTGCCAAGGCACCCCCTAGATGGGCCCAATGCCCGCCCGAATTGGACCCCAAAAGACCCACGACATCGTAGAGGACGAATCCCGCAGCCAACCAACGTAATTGCAGAGGAATGATACCAAAAAGCAAAAGCCTTTGGTCAGGGGTCAACAGGACCAAGGACCAAAAAACAGCCATGACCGATGCGGATGAGCCAATCAAATAATTCGTCCCGCCCGTTCCAGCATGGTCCCATCCCAGGGTTAAACCCAAGCCAATTTGGTAAAACAAAGCACCAGCGAGACCACCCGCCAAAAACAACGGGTACAAGACCCGTTTGCCCAAGAGATCCGTCAAGGAATTAGCGGACCAGTACAAGAGAACCATGTTCCACAAAAGATGCCAAAAACCCTGATGAACAAATGCATAGGTAAACACAGTCCAAGGTTTGTGGAGCCAGGGTCCCCAACCCAAAGGCATGCCCAAATACTTAACGAGCCCTCCAGCACCAGGCAAAAAAAGCATAACAAAGACCATAACGTTAGCCGCGATGAAACGGGTCAGCCCGTCCTTCCAATCCAAGTTCATCGTGACTTCCTAATAATCATTTCGGTGAAACCAACGAACCATCACATACCCAAACAGCATACCGCCCAAATGGGCATAGTGAGCAATGTTATCGCTGGGGTCCGCCTGCAATGCCGCCAGCAATTCAAAGCCTACATAGATCCCGGCGAGGTATTTGGCCTTGACCGGCAAAAAAAAGAACAAGTAGAGGTAGCTATTCGGAAACATGGTGGCAAAAGCGATCCAAATTCCAGCGACCGCACCACTGGCTCCAATAATATTGGGCGCACTGAGCAGGGCTGCTTTTTGATTCTCGATGGCAACGAGACCCAAGGCATCGGCGTGAACCATTTGATTTTCAATAGATAACAAGATGGGCCGTATATCCACCAAAAAGACGATGAGGT
>JBJTSS010000103.1:0-4176 GCA_046079785.1 Bacteroidota bacterium | reverse complement strand
TGCAAATGCTTCCGGGTCCAACCCCGACTTTGACCGCATCGGCGCCGGCATCCACCAGCATTTGAGCCGCTTGGCCCGTTGCAATATTGCCCACCACCACATCCACCTGGGTTCCGGTGATTTTTTTGACCGTGGCCAAGGCCTCCAAAACACCGCGCGAATGGGCATGGGCCGTGTCCACCGTCAAGACATCCACCCCGGCCTGCACCAAGGCTTGAACCCTCTCGGACAAATCGGCCGTCACCCCGACCGCGGCACCCACCCTCAACCGACCCATGCGGTCTTTGCAGGCCATAGGGAAATCCTTGATTTTGAGAATGTCTTTGTAGGTAATCAACCCCACCAACCGGCCATCGTCATCGACGACGGGTAGTTTTTCGATTTTGTGTTCCTGCAAGATGCCTTCGGCTTGACGCAAGGAGGTCCCGGCAGGGGTTGTAATCAGGTTTTCACGGGTCATGACCTCCCAAACAGGCTTTTGAGGGTCGGTTTCAAAGCGCAAATCCCGGTTGGTGAGGATACCCACCAGTTTGCGGTTT
Source organism: Bacteroidota bacterium (assembly GCA_046079785.1). Taxonomy (GTDB): domain Bacteria; phylum Bacteroidota; class Bacteroidia; order UBA7662; family UBA7662; genus SYHX01. The sequence goes on along the minus strand of JBJTSS010000103.1, from coordinate 3,637 downwards.
TCGTCCACCACCGGGATGCCCCCGATGCGGTTCTCGGCCATCAATTGCAGGGCCTCTTCGATCAACGCAGAGCGAGAAAGGACGATAGGATCCACAATTAACCCGCTTTCGGACCGCTTGACTTTGCGGACTTCCTGGGCCTGACGCTCGATGCTCATGTTTTTGTGAATCATGCCCAGACCGCCATTTTGGGCGATGGCGATGGCCATACCGGACTCGGTCACGGTGTCCATAGCCGCCGAAACAATCGGCACCTTGAGTTCAATATTTCGGCTCAGCCTACCGGTAATGTTGACATCCCGGGGGAGTACTTCGGAATAAGAAGGCAACAAAAGGACATCATCGTAGGTCAATCCCTCCCCGACAATTCTCTGCGTAAAATCCAGCATGGCAAATTTTTCTATTTGCCGAACAAAACTAAGGCGTTTGGCCTGCCCTTGGGAATTTAAGGCGCATGAAAATGCCCGGGTCATCGGTAATCAGGCCGTCCACACCCTTTTGGAGAAGACGACGCATGGCTTGGGGCTCGTTCACCGTCCAGGGAACAACCCGAATCCCCCTTTGGTGCATGCATTGGACCAATCGCCGGGTTACCATTCGGTACTGCGGAGCATAGATGCCCACCGGAACACCGACAGCGTCCAAGGACCGCTTAGCAACCATGATTTTGAAAGGGTTCCTATGGTATTCCTCCAAAACCACCAACTCCATCGTGGAGTCCACCGCAAAGACACAACGTGGAATTCGTCGATCAAAGCTTTGAATCATGCAACGATCCTTCATGCCCGATGCCTTCACTACGTCCAAGACCAATCGAACAAAGTCCTCCGGCAAGGGATGATAAACCCCGTCCCATTCCTTTTTGGATTTGATTTCGATATTCCATAGGGGCAAAACCCGCCCCCTGGCGTTGCAATAGGCCCGAACCGAATCAAAAATTTCCGAGAGCAGGGGCTTGGGGGAGGGCCCTATTTGTTGCAGTGGAAAACGGGGATGCCCCTTGGGACTACCGCAATCGTAGGAACGAATTTGGGCGTAATCCATTTGATACAAATTCAGCGCGGATGCTGTTTCACAAATTTCGGTGTTGAGCCAGGGCTCGTGCGATAACACAACTTGTCGATCCTTGCTGATGACGACATCCATTTCGAGGGTAGCCACTCCCGCATCCAAAGCGGCTTTCATACCAACCCAGGAATTCTCCGGCCAACGTGCTCGATAACCTCGATGGCCTTGGAGGTCAAAGCCGTGAAGTGATTGGGCCGAGACGGATTGGACCAAGGTGGTTTGGACCAAGACAAAACCGTAGGCCACCATCATCCAAGTCCAAAGCCAAATCCTCATGGCACCGGTGGTTTGCGGCTTTGGGCCAAATACGGGTGATCCCAAAAAAGTTCTTTCCATTGGAGTTCACGTTGTTTTTCAAAAGCTTGATTACCAAGACTATCTGCCAGCCTGGAACGATGGGCATCGGCCGTAACCAAGGACTCCAGGCGAGGCAGCAGGGCGACGGCTTCGGGTTTCATGGCGTACTGAACAAGACGATCGTACATATAAGAGGTGGCGGCATAATTGGGATGAACCAGGTCGGTATCGTAATAACGGTAATCCCGTAACACATCAATTTGCCATTCGTAGGTTGGAAAATACGTTCGTCCACTACAACCATCGGTCAAGCGATGGGCCAATTCCAAAAGGCGCGCTTTGCTCCGGTTATTTTCCACCAAACCATCGCGGGCATGCCGAACCGGACTCACCGTAAACCAAACCTGAAGATCGGGTCGCCAAGCTTGAAGTTCCTCCAAAATCTCCTCCCAAAGAACGTGCATTTCCTCCACCGTGACCAGGCGTCGCTCAAAGTTGGAGGATGGAAAGCGATGGCAATTGGCGACTGGGCGACCGTCGCTGGCCAAAAAATAGACATAGGCCGTTCCCAGGGTCAAAACAAGGGTATGGGCCTTGGATAGCTGTTCGGCTCCGCGTTCAAGGGCCAATTTTAGTTTTTGGATCGCCCTATCCCGGTCGGTATCGGAACAGTCGGAATGCATATCCCAGCGATGCCAGACCCCCTCCCTCTCGACCCAATCGTCCAAGTCCAACCCATGATTTCCATCACGCGCCAAACCGAGGTAGGCCTGGAGGTGGTGATGCAAGGAAAGCGGGTCAAAAAGAGTACCTGCTGGCTGCCAAACAACATCAAAAAGATGCCGTTGTAGTCGAGCGCCCATGCGTTCGGCAAAGCAGGAACCCATAAACAAAAGAGGGTCCTGATGCCCCCAACGAGGCCCGTTGTAAGACCATGGGAGTTCCAAACGGTCGGAGGGCGCAAATCCCATTCAACCCAGCAACTTAATGGCCTTGGGGGGCGAATTGAATTTTGACATACGCCACAACCGCCATCATTTCCTGTTGGCTTAACACATTTCGATAAGAAGGCATGGTGTTCTTGCCGTTGAGCAACAAATCCATGATTTGATTTTTGTCCAAACGGGTTTCTTGGAGGTTTTTGGCTCCTCCAAGGCCTTTTTTGCCGTCTTCGCCATGGCAGAGGGCGCATTGAGAGAGGAACACCGATTTGCCGTGGGCGACCAAATCGTAGTTAGCGTTGGTTTTTCCGCTGCTATCCATGGGCTCGGTCACCACGGCCGAGAGTTCGGGGTGACTTTGAAGGGCAAGCTGCCGTCCGGCCTCGGCAAAGTCCGTTTTGATCATGCGCGCTGATTTGGTTTCGGAAACACCGTACGCATAAACAACCAAGAGCAAAGAAAGAGTCGCCAAGGCTTTGTTATGACGACGATACCCAACCACAGCCAATGGAATAGCAACAAATACAGCGCCCAGTTTGATCCAGAACCAAGAGCCAACCCCAATGCTGGCGTTGTGGTACGCCAAACCCAAGCCGGTCAACAAAAAGAGGGTGGAAACCACCATTTCAGGCACCTTCAATCTTTTGTTAAAGGATTCTAAGCGGGTTGGGCTGGTCCAGAGGAGTACGGCTTTGGTCAAATAAATCAACAAAAAAAGCACAACACTCAAGGTGTGGGTGTGAAGTAAGCCGGTCATCATCGAGTAAAAAGGTTTAGTTCTAGGGCAAATTTCATTCCAATCCCCTTAATTTGGTGCATGTTTAGCCTAAACCTTTTGAATCAACGGAAGGGAACCGCCAAGGTTCTCGCGTTAGGACTTTTGCTTGGAATCGCCTGTTCGGTGGGTTGCGGGATCTGGTCGGTCAGCGCCCAATCCCACGTGCCGTTCAACGGCGTTCGGGATCAACGGACCTCCGCCCATCTTTTTACGAACGCCCGCATTTATCTGGGGCCGGGTCGTGTTTTGGATTCGGCCATGCTGTTGGAGCGAAACGGCCGAATTGTGGCGGTTGGTCGGAGCCTTAACCCACCAACCGATGCAACAGTCGTGGACCTCCGCGGTCATTGGTTGTTTCCTGCCTTGGTGGAGTTGTTGGCGGAAGTGCCTACCGGGCGTAGCGGTAATGCCGGTGGCCGGGTTTGGCGGGATAACCCGCAGATGACCCCGACCCGTTCGGGGCCGTTCGGGGCCAACGATGCCATCCGTGCCGATCAGGTAGCGGCAAACGAGTTCAAACCGGATAATAAATGGGCCGAATCCTACCGAAATG
>JBJTSS010000102.1:0-2049 GCA_046079785.1 Bacteroidota bacterium | reverse complement strand
GTTTAACGGCTCTTTTTGGGTCCCTTGCGGACCAAATCAATAAACTGCTTGGAGGGCTTGAAACTTGGAACATAATGCTCGGGGATTTCAACGGTGGTTCCGCGTGAAATGTTTCTAGCCAATTTTTTGGCACGCTTCTTGACAATAAAACTACCAAAACCACGCAGGTAGATGCTCTGACCTCCTTTGAGGGATTTCTTTACAACTGCAATGAGGGCTTCTACACTTTGGGCTACGTCAACACGTTCAACTCCTGTTTCGTCTGCAATTTGGCGAATCAAATCGGCTTTGGTCATGGGTTTGGTTTTGAGGGTTAAAACAAAGGTTTTTATTAAAGGGAGGCAAATATAGCCCATAATTCTTAATAGTATGCCCAAGGCTGTACCAACTTGTCAAAAAACGAAACAAGGCTTATTGAGACATAAAAGGCAATGGGCCAAGCATTTACTTCAATGGTACGCAGGCCATGGTCGGGATTTGCCCTGGCGCAGGCAGCGCGACCCCTACGCGATATGGTTATCGGAGGTTCTATTGCAACAAACCAGGGTCGAACAAGGCACCCCGTATTTTCTGCGGTTTTTGGCTAGTTTTCCAAGGGTTCAGGATTTGGCAGCGGCGGATATTCAAGAGGTTTTGAGCCTTTGGCAGGGCCTGGGGTATTATCGTCGGGCCCATCATTTGCATCAAGCCGCAAGGCAAATTGTGAGCGATGGTGGTGTTTTCCCGCAACTGCCTTCGGAATGGCAAAAATTACCGGGGGTTGGGGCCTACACGGCAGCTGCCATATCCTCCATCGCTTTTGATTACGCGGTGCCGGTGGTGGATGGGAATGTCATCCGAGTTTTGTCCAGGGCTTTTGGGGCTACGGAACCCTACGATACGGCAGCGGGCCTGCATTGGGTTCAGCGGGTGGCCCAAGAAGTGATGGATACTAAGCATGCAGGGGATTACAATCAAGCCATTATGGACATGGGGGCCACCATGTGTACCCCCAAAAACCCGGATTGTCCTGCTTGTTTTTGGCAGAAAAACTGTTTTGCCTACCAAAACGAAAAGGTCCAAGCGTTGCCATGGCGTTCCAAAAAGACCCAGATTCTGCCTCAAACCATCGATTACCTGGTTCTCTACTGTGAACAAGAGATTCTCTTGTTCAAAAGGCCGGACGATGGTATTTGGGCAGGATTGTTTGAGTTTATGGTCCAACCTTGGCAAGGGCCTTGGGATTCGGCGGCTTGGGATCGCTTGTATGGGGAACAATGGCCATCAAACACCTTGGAAATTCGGACCTTTGGGGTCAAACACGCTTTAAGTCACCGCTCCCTAACTTTGAATTTGAATTGTATACAACTTCATCGTAAATTGCATCTTAACGATGGAGTTTGGGTACCGTTCTCAGAACTTGATCGTTACCCACTGCCTCAACCGCTCCTGCAATTCCTCAAACAAACCGATTTCAACCATGGGAGGACTCAACAAAGCCATGCTTATCGGCAATCTCGGCAAAGACCCTGAGGTCAAAACCTTGGATAACGGCGCCAAAATCGCCACATTCCCCTTGGCGACCACCGAAACCTACAAGGACAGAGACGGAAACAAGCAGTCTCGCACCGAATGGCACAATATTGTCCTGTGGCGAGGCTTGGCCGATGTCGCTGAACTGTATTGCCGCAAAGGCGGGCAGGTCTACATCGAAGGCCGGCTATCCACCCGCAAATGGGATGATAAAGACGGACATACCCGTTACACCACCGAAATTATTGGCGACAACATGGTGCTTCTGTCCCGCACCGATTCCAACCAGCCGCCTGTTGCTCCGATCAAGGCTGCAGGGCCTGGCGAATCAAGCGCTGGAGATCCCTCTTCACCGACGGTAGCCGACCTACCGTATTGATTTTTTGGCTCAAAAAACCCGCATGGACGACCCCCCTGAACAATACCTCATCGGCTTCGATTCGACTTTTTGGTCCTTACCTCCCCTAATTCTTCTTTTTCTAGTTTGCTCGGCCATGTTTTCGGCCAGCGAGACCGCTTACTTCTCCTTGACCAAGG
>JBJTSS010000101.1:0-3693 GCA_046079785.1 Bacteroidota bacterium | reverse complement strand
CAACGGCAAAACCTACTACAAAAAATCCGATCCGCACAAGGCAGCCGTGGTGGGTGATACGGTGGGTGACCCATTCAAGGACACCTCCGGGCCTTCGTTGAATATTTTGTTAAAACTCATTTCGGTGGTGGCCCTCGTAATGGCTCCAGCCTTGGTGGACAAAGACAAAGTCAAGTCGGCCGTGATACAGGAACCTGCCGCAATCGAAGCTGTCAAGGGCATGGAAGCTCCTGCCGAAGAAATGCCTGCCTCTGAGCAAGCCCCTGCTTCTGAGCAAGCGGCTCCGGCTCAATAAGTTATTCGGCTCCAATAGCCACTTCGAAAGCCTAAACAACCAACGGGTCTTGCCTCCAAAGCAAGGCCCGTTTTTTTTGGAGGGCCGGGGAGCGGATTTAGGGGAAGCGATGCTGCAGTTGCAGCGATTGGGTGACCGAAAGGGTCAAAAAAGTCCCCCCAATTCGGTTTCGATTTTGTGAATAATCTCACCAAAATCTTCGGGCTTTTCGGCAAAATTGATTTGATCCACAGGAATAATCAGGAGTTTGCCTTGCTGGTAATTTTCAATCCAGGCTTCGTAACGTTCGTTGAGCCGCTTAAGGTAATCCAAACGAATATTGTCTTCGAAATCTCGGCCTCGTTTTTGGATTTGACGAACAAGCGTTGGAACGGAGGCACGTAGGTAGATGAGGAGATCCGGGGCCTGCAAGTGGGCACTCATGGCCTCAAATAGCCGGCTATAATTGTCAAAATCTCGGGTACTCATGAGTCCCATAGCATGGAGATTGGGCGCAAAAATATGGGCGTCCTCGTAGATGGTTCGGTCCTGAACGGTGGGGTGGGACTTGGCGGTCATTTGCTGGTTCTGCCGGTACCGCGAATTCAAAAAATAGATTTGAAGGTTGAAGGACCAACGCTGCATGTCCTCATAAAAGTCGTTGAGGTAGGGGTTATGGTCAACTTCCTCAAAATGCGGTTCCCAACCGTAGTGGCGAGCCAGCATTTCGGTGAGGGTGGTTTTGCCGGACCCTATATTCCCAGCAACGGCGATGTGTTTGCTCATGGACGACGAATATACCTTAGAAACCCATGATATCTCGCACCTTTTCGAGGGTTTCCTTGGCCGATTTTCGGGCTTTTTCAGCGCCATGGCGTCGGATTTCTTCGACAAGTCGGGGTTGACCCTCTAAATCCAGGATTTTATCCCGAAGCGGTGCCAGGAATTGGACCATATCCTCGGCCAATTGCTTTTTGAGATCCCCGTATCGAACCGTGCAGGAAGCATACGCATCGCGGAAGGCGCTAACCACATCGGGGGGTGATACCATGTCCATCAAAGCGTAGAGATTCGCTACGGCGCCCTCCGGTTGGCTATGGGGTTCGGTAGGGCCGGTATCGGTCACGGCACGCATAATTTTTTTGCGAATCGAGGCAGGGTCTTCGGCAAGAAAAATAGCATTGCCTTCGCCCTCCGATTTACCCATTTTGCCGCTGCCATCCAAGCCCGGTACCTTAACCAATTCCTGTTGCGAAGAGGCCCGGTAAGGTTGAGGCTCCGGAAACCAATCCACTTGGTAGAAGTGGTTGAAGCGTTGGGCGAAATTGCGAGCCATTTCCAAGTTTTGTTCTTGGTCTTTGCCGACCGGTACCTGTTGACCGCGATGAATCAAAATGTCGGCGGCCATGAGGACGGGGTACGTCAACAAGCCAGCGTTGACGTTGTTTGGCTGGGAACGAACCTTGTCTTTGAAGGAGGTACAACGTTCCAATTCTCCAACATAGGCATGCATGTTGAGCAAGAGGTAGAGCTCGGCGGTTTCGGGCAAATCACTTTGGACGTACAGGGTGCATTGTTCCGGGTCCAAGCCTGCAGCCAAATATTCCGTCAATACCGTGCGGACCCGTTGACTGGCCAAACCCGGTTCGGGATGCGTGGTCAACGCATGGTAGTCGGCAATAAAAAAATAACAGGAATGCCGAGATTGCATGTCCACAAACTGACGCAAGGCACCCATGTAATTTCCCAAGTGCAGGCGTCCCGTCGAACGAATTCCAGATACGACTGTGATCGTGTTATCCATGATGCAAAATACGGGTTGGATACCTTATCTTGACCCATGATGACGCCAACAGGCCCAGGCCCCCAGAGCGCCGCAGAATTGTTTGAGGCGGTGCGTCGTCAGCCTTGGAGATTCGTATACTACCGGGGAAGGGCCTACCTCTGTTTGTTTTATTTCGCTTTGTTTTTTGGGGTATCCTACCCTTTCTTTCGTTGGTGCATGGCCAATCCCCGGCGGTATGCGTACGCCATGCGATGGCGACGGGTATGGGGTCGAAGCATTGCTTTGCTTTTTGGAATCCAAATCCGTGTCGAAGGTGCCATTCCCATGGACAGCCCTCGGCTCTTGATCGTAGCCAATCATTTTTCTTACCTGGATATTCCGGTTTTAGTCGCCGCTTTCCCGCTGGATTTGCATTTTATCGCCAAATCGGAACTGCTTCGGGTCCCTTTCTTTCGTCACTTTTTTAGGACCATGGATATTGCGATTCCCAGGGGTTCGGCCCAAGGCTCGGTCAAGGCCTATCAACGTGCAGAAGCTTTTTGGAAACCCGGTTCTGCGGTGGTGGTTTTTCCAGAAGGTGGTATCCTGGGTCAAGCGCCCGCCATGATACCCTTTCGGGTTTCACCTTTCGCGATGGCTCTTCAGCAGGGGGCCACCGTCTTGCCCGTATCTTTGCCCGATACTTGGAAAATCCTCCCCGAATGCCCGCTGCACTTTTTGAGACCCGGTTTATGCCGGGTAAGGGTTTTGGAACCCCAAGAGATCGCCGATCGTTACCCGGACGAAAGGAGTTTACGCAACCGTTGCTTTGAGGTCATCGCTCAGGATTTGGCAAAAACGGCACCCATTCAACCCCCCATGCCCCATGAAGGTTAACCTTGAAACCCTCCAGCGTATCGCCCACTTGGCACGTTTGGAATGGGATCCAACTCGAGCTGATGCCATGCTCGAGGATATGAATCGATTTTTGGAATACGCCAAAATCTTGGATCAGGCCCCGACCGATGGGGTAGAGCCGTTGGTCTACATGAACCCGGACGGAATGCCACCGCGTGTTGACCGGGTTATGGGGCAAAGCACCCACGAAGAGGCGCTCCTCAACGCACCAGCCAAGGATTCGGATTATTTCCGTGTTCCCAAGGTGCTCAAGAAAGCTGGAGGATGAATACAGGAGGTACGGTCATCGCCCTGCAGGGGATACAGCGTTTGTACCGCATGGGGGATGAAACCATTTATGCCCTTCGGGGCGTGGATTTGACCATTGGTCACAATGAATACGTGGCGTTGATGGGGCCGTCGGGTTCTGGAAAATCTACGTTGATGAATTTGATCGGCTGCCTGGACTCCCCAAGTGCCGGTTCCTATTGGCTTAACGGTCACGATGTCGCTGGTTTGAGTGATAACCGCTTGGCCGAGATCCGCAATAACGAAATTGGTTTTGTTTTTCAGACGTTTAATTTACTTCCTCGACTTTCGGCTTTGGATAACGTAGCCTTGCCTTTGATTTACGCCGGGGTCAACGAAGCCCAACGTCGGGAGAGGGCCATGGAGGTTCTCCAACAGGTTGGTTTAGGGGATCGGGTATCCCACAAGCCCAACGAATTATCGGGTGGTCAGCGTCAACGGGTTGCCG
>JBJTSS010000100.1:0-3834 GCA_046079785.1 Bacteroidota bacterium | reverse complement strand
CGAATCTCCCTCGCCTCTGGGATCAGCCGGACCACCACTGTGTAGTCTGCGATGGCCTTGGTAAAATCACGCAGTTCGGCGTAGGCCAGCCCTCGGTACCTAAGCGTCATCGGATCGGCAGGGCCCAACTCAGCCGCCTTGGTGAGGTCGGCCACCGCTTCACGCATGCGTTATCGTTTTTGGAACAAGAACCCCTTTGGCTCCATGTATTTTGCGGCCATGGCGATGGGCGCCGAAATGTCAACGGGATTACCGGCCTATGTTTTTTTGCGTCAAAACCGCAAAAGTGTAAGTTTGCTTTTGGCCGGTATGGAAGCCGTTTTCCACAAAAAAGCCGTCGGTCGATTAACGTTTGAATTCGAAGACCAAGGCGAATTGATTCAAGCTTTGGCCAATTTGGCCCAGAGTGGCGATACGTGCCGCACCGTTTTGGTATCGCGTTGCTACGATGCTTCAAAACAATTGATGGCCGAATTCCGTTTTACATGGACCTTTAGGCAGCGCTGATAACGGCCAGCCTACGGGAATAACCCATGGACAGACCCCGTTTTCTTTTTGCGCCAGGTATGGTGTTCAGCCTAGGGATGGCCCTGGCCGTGGGAGGCTTTTGGACTTTTTTACAACCCCATAATATGAACCACAGAACAAGTGATTTTGAGGCCGTGGATAGCATCAAGGAATGGAGTCAACGGACGGATGAGGAATGGAGACAACAATTAAACCCCGAAGAATACCGGGTTTTGCGCCGTCAAGGTACCGAAAGGCCTCATACCGGGGTTTATGACCAGCATTGGGAGGCCGGGACCTATGTGTGCAAAGGCTGCGGGGCCGAATTGTTTCGTTCCGAAACCAAGTTTGATGCCGGATGCGGTTGGCCTTCTTTTTTTGAGGGCATCGCCAAGGACAGGATCCGGGAATTGAAGGATACGAGCCACGGAATGCTACGCATTGAAGTGCGTTGCGCTCGTTGCGATGGGCATTTGGGTCATGTTTTTGATGACGGACCCCGCCCAACCGGTTTACGGTATTGTATTAACTCGGTGAGCCTGGGCTTTGAGAAGGCCAAGCCCTAGGGCTTGGGTTCAATCGTCCAGGCCTCCCAAGTCTTCGCAATGGTAGGCTCTACGACCGCGACGGTAAGCGGGGCCCGTGGTGGCACCCTCGTTCTTGGCCCGAAGGGCTTTTTCGACGAGTTTTTTGCGGAGAATTTCTCTTTGGTTATGGGCGGCTTGATCGGCTTCCTTTTCGTAAGCCGTTCGGCCTTCGACCAAGGTGTGCAATGGATGGCTGTAAACCGATAAGGGATGGCCGTTCCATAACACCAGATCCGCGTCTTTGTTGGGCTCAATGCTGCCAACACGCTGGTCAACGCGGAGCATACGGGCCGGGTTGATGGTGACCATGTTCAAAGCAGATTCTTCGTCCAATCCGCCGTAACGAACGGCTTTGGCTGCTTCTTGGTTGAGGCGTCGCGCCATTTCGGCATCATCCGAATTGATGGCGACGTTGACCCCCATGCGGTGCAAAATCGCCGCATTGTAAGGAATTGCGTCGATAACTTCGTATTTGTAGGCCCACCAGTCGGCAAAACTGCTGGCATTCACCCCGTGCGCTTTCATTTTGTCCGCTACTTTGAAGCCTTCCAAAATGTGGGTAAAGGTGTTGACCTTGAAGCCCACCGAGTCGGCAACTTTCATTAACATGTTGATTTCAGATTGGACATAGGAGTGGCAGGTGATGTGACGTTGGTTCAGTCGAATTTCCTGAAGGGCCTCCAACGTCAAGTCTTTGCGATGAAGCTGGGCTGATTTCTGACGATTTTTTTGGTATTCAATGGAACGCAGGAATCCGTCCAAAATCGTTTGTTCAACACCCATGCGGGTTTGAGGGAAACGAACGGTGTTACGGTCTCCCCAATTTGATTGCTTGACGTTTTCGCCGAGGGCAAATTTGATAAAACCGGGGGCGCCTTCGAATTTGAGTTGTTCGGGATCGGTAACGCCCCAACGCATCCGGATTAATTGGGTTTGACCACCAATGGAATTAGCCGAACCGTGGAGAAGGTGGCTGGTGGTGACGCCGCCGGCCAGTTGGCGGTAAATGTTGGGGTCATCCGGATCGAGGGCATCCCCGATGCGGACTTCGGAGGTAATGGACCGGGTGCCTTCGTTGACTCCCCGGGTAATGGCAATATGGCTGTGTTCGTCGATGAGGCCCGGGGTAAGGTGCAGGCCGGCGGCGTACAGGGTGCGGTAGGGAGTTTGGCCAAAAATCTTTTTGGCATCCAATCCCGTACCAACAGCGATGATTTTGCCATTCACGACCGCTACATCGGTGTTTTGAAGACGTCCTTGGGGCCCGCAGGTCCAAACCGTTGCTTCGCGTATCAGCCAGGAAGTGGTTGTGGAACGCAGGCCGGTGGAGAGGCTAGGGCTGAGGGGTAGGCCCAAATCGGCCATGGGTTCGATGCGCAGGCTATCCCAAGGTTCTGGCAGGTGTTGAGCGGCTTGGTTGGTTTTGGACGAGTCCGAAGCTGATTCCTGGGGGGTTTTGGTCCGCGCAGTGTCGTTGAGCAGGGCTTCGGCCCAAAAATTTTGGGGGTTTTGGGTTGCATCGTTGGTGGTTCCGTAGACTTTACCGTCCCGGTACCAAACCAAGGCCTGCAGTGGGTTGGGGAGGCCGCCTTCTTTGTGTTTCCAAGTGAGCCGAAGGAAGGTGCCCGTTGTTTCGGAGCTGGCTTCGATTTTGGTGCTGTCGTTGAGGTGAAGAACAAAGACCGGCAAGGTGGATTTGAGCTTGGAAACCGTGTTGGAAGGTTGGCGAATTTCCAGGATTTTGCCGGCCAGCATATCGCCGCGAATTTGGTAGCGGCCGCTGGCCCAGCCCGTTGTCGTTGGCCAAGGTTTGACCGGAAAGACCTGGCCCTGTATCCAAACGGAACGAATTTCGCAATCGGCTTTGAAGAGGGTATCGCTGGCCACCACGAGGTGGGCATACTGACCGGGCGCAATGGAGCCCAGGACCGAGTCCAAGCCCAACAAACGAGCAGGGGTTGTGGTCAGGGCGGCAAGGGCATCGTCAAAAGAAAGCCCGGCGGCTATGGCTTTGCGTACAGCGGCCGCGAAGCCGTCCATTTTGTCCAAACCGCTGGAGGTGAGGGCAATGGGGACACCGGCTTTGCGCAGCAAAGCGGCATTGGCCGGGGCCTGGTCCCAATGGACCAAGGACCCCAGGCCGATGCGGCGGGCCTCCACGGGATCGCTGAGGTCAGGAACCTCCGGAAAGCGCAGGGGAAGCACGATGGGGCGACCCAAGGCCCGCACGGCGTCCAGGTACATGTACTCCTCCCCGCTGCCTTTGTAAACAAAAGGCCGATTGAATTCCTTCGCAATCCGCTCGGCGCGCAGTATATCGTATTTGTTGTTGGTAACAAAAAACTGAGGAAGTCCGGCTGTACGCCCAATGCTCTCCAAATTCAGATCCGTAAAATCCCGGTTTTTGCCCAGGCCTCGGTACCATTGCTCATCGTACAGCGTTTGTCGTAACAACGCAATGCAACCCATGAGCGATGATGGGTAGTCCTGGGTGCTGCTGCCTTTTTCGAAACTCCAAAAAGCCCCGCTTTCTTTGCGGAGAACCGCCTGGTGAGCACCGGGTCCCTCGGCATGATGTGCTTCGATTGCCCCGGGTGTTTCGGGCCCCAGCGGTGCCAGCAAAACCGAAGTCCCTCGGGCCAAACCATCGGCAAGATGGGCGTTAACCGCTCCAAATCCCGCATTTCGGTAGGATTCGGCCCATTTATTATCCGGCTTGAACTCGATCGCCGCTACCTGA
>JBJTSS010000099.1:0-2141 GCA_046079785.1 Bacteroidota bacterium | reverse complement strand
ATCGGATCGATTTGGCTTTTGGGCTTGGCCCCCATAAGGCAGGCACAGCATTAGGAGTAAAACGATTTTGATTAGGTTTTTCATAACAAGAGATGCAAGGTTGTGCTGGGATTTAAGGTTGAATGGTTAAGCAAAAGGCCGTGGATTGAGCAGCAAAGGTTTGAGGGAAGGAGGTGAATTCTAAACGATAACGACGTGTTACGAGACCCAAGCCCCATCGAAAGCCGCTGCCTCCGGTACGTTCAGGAAATGACCACTCTGCTCTTGAAAGGGCTTGGTAGCCTAACCTTAGGCGTAGATACTTGCCCAAACTGAGTTCTGAACCCAAAACAAGATGGAGGAGTAATTCCCGGCCTGCCCCCGCCCAAACCGATTCTTGGAGCGTATCCGTACCATTGAGTGAAAAAAAACGGGTCTGGAACGGGTCGTTGGGATCTCGGTATCGAAGCGACCAATTCTCCAAATGCTGAAGGCCCAAGGTCCAACGTAGAGGGAGATGAGCCAAAGCCTGGGTGGTCAAGAGCGATACCCTTCTAGGGACGAAGGAGGCTGGGGATGTCTCTGGCCAATAATCGCGAAAGGTGACTTGGATATCATCCACCAAAAGTGAAACGGCACGTTTTTGGTCAGGGTCTTGGTAGCGTAAGGCCAACGAAAGACCACCACCCCATGCGCTATAACCGCCCAACCGGGAAGAAATCAAACGACCTTGGACACCCCAATTCCAACGTGGGTTCATACGGTGTGCTACGTGTATCATCAGAGCACCTTCGCCAGCCTGGTGCTCCCCCTCCACTTGACCAAACGGATTGGTTCGTGCCATGGATCCGGTTCGACTCCATCGGCCCCCCAAAGCCAAAGCCCATGAACTTTCTTGGGTTGAAGGTCGAACCCATGCCACCTCGCCTTGTCCCAGGCCCCCAGGCCTTTGGACCCAGGATGCGGCATAGGAAGGTGTCAAAGTTGGTTCCAGCAAAGCCGGATTGGCCAAAATGCTCAATGGCCCCGTACCCCCCCAGACCGGGGCAAAACCTCCTTGGGAAAGGCTTAGAGGATCACCGCTGGTCGAAACCAATTCAAAGCGATGGCGCCCCCCGCTTTGGCCCCATAGACTCCATGGAAGCAGGGTAACCACGCCCAAAACCAGAAGCTGAGTCCACCTCAATTGCCGGAATTCCATAAATACACGGTAGGCAACGCCAAAACAGGACTAAAGTTGCCAGAACGATCCCTCAGGACGGCAAACAACTTCAAGGAATCCACGCTAAGGTCCGACCTTAAGGCAAAGGGATCCAAGCGCAGCGACAGATGGGCGTCCACCCTTTTGTTGGCCCCTTTTGGGGTCAAATTCGGTACCGAAAATTCCCGGTAGGTGGAATCAAAAGGAGGAAAACCGTAACGGACCTCCAAAAGCCATAAATCCCGGGTTTGGTCGCCGGAATCCCGTCCCAAATCCCCATCCTCGTCCAAAAGCCTAAAGGCCAGATGGAGACTATCCACCCCGGATCGCAGCCAGACCGTGTCCATGGGCTCTTCGAGGCTCATTTCCGGTGGAAAAATCTTGGGGATAAAGAGCAAATCGCAGCCGGCAAGGGCTGGGACCAATCCTAGAAGGAGCAACAAGGTTCGGTTGAAAAGTCGTTTCATGGTCTGGTCAACAAAAATACCTTTTTTGGAGGGTTATAGGCTTTACTTTGTTGTCTTTGCTGTGGATCAAAATGCCCTAAACCTCTTGGATTTTTGGAGCCTTTGGGAAAACCAAGGATCCCATGCGGTCTTGGGTCCAACCACCGTTTCGGGGTGGAGCGACCGGCAATGTGCGGCCATTATGGAACTTTTTCATCAACAGCGACGTGAGGTCCCCCTTTTTGGTCGGTATGTTGAAGCCATCCGTTCCGAGAGTGCCAACATACGCTACCCCGATGATTTGGTTTTTTTGCCCATAGAGGCCTTCAAGGAGCATGAACTCCACGGCAGGCCTCATCTACCACGACAGGTTTTTCGAAGTAGCGGGACGGTTGGGGGTGTCCAGCGTCGGGCCGAGCATGCTTTGGCGTATCCTGAATTGGTCTGGGCACGTTCCCAGGCTTTTGCGCAAAGTATTTTGGGATCTTGGGCGGGCTATCATCTTTTGGCTTTGC
>JBJTSS010000098.1:0-2329 GCA_046079785.1 Bacteroidota bacterium | reverse complement strand
ATTCCCAGCGAAGCAGCTGCAGCCCGAGCACAGGCCAACGAAACCCCGAGAATTGCATTGGCGCCCAGGTTGGATTTATTGCCGGTTCCGTCCAAATCAATCATGACCCGGTCAATCAATTGTTGCTCGTACACGGATAATCCTTCCAATTCCGCAGCAATGCGATCGTTGACATGGGCTACCGCATTCAAGACGCCTTTGCCCATGTACATCGAAGGATCATTATCCCTCAACTCCACCGCTTCGTGCATTCCGGTGGAGGCCCCCGATGGAACTGCTGCCCGGCCGGTACATCCATCGGAGGTCATTACGTCAACTTCGACGGTAGGGTTACCTCGGGAATCTAGAATTTGGCGGGCAAAAATATCTTGGATAACTGGCATGAACAATGGGGGTTAAAGGGTCGTGTTATTGAGTCAGGTTTACGCCATCATGGCGACAAAATCGTCAAACAAATAATGTGAATCGTGGGGGCCTGGGTTGGATTCGGGATGGTATTGCACCGAAAAAGCCGGTAGATCACGCCACGCCAAACCCTCAACCGTTTGGTCGTTGAGGTTAATATGGGTAAGCTCCAACGAGGTGGCGGATCGGGCCTGATCCAAATTAACCGCAAATCCGTGATTTTGAGAGGTGATTTCCGATCGGTTGAGGCGAAGGTTTTGAATCGGATGATTTGAGCCCCGGTGGCCATTATGCATTTTGAAGGTTTCCAAACCTGCGGCCCTGGCCATGAGCTGATGCCCCAAACAAATCCCCATCATGGGAATTTGACGATCCATCAACCCACGGATAACGGCCACCTGGTTCGGCATAGCGGCCGGATCACCGGGACCGTTGGAAAAAAGAATACCATTGGGTTGATAAGCCAAAACATCCTCTAGACCGGTATGGGCCGGAAAAATTTGCAAATCACAACCCCGGCGGGTTAGGTGATTTAACATATTTTGTTTGACCCCGTAATCCATGACCGCAACACGGTAAGCCGAGCCATCCAAGGCCGAAGCCAATCGGTAAGGTTGGGCCGTCGTGACCTGGGCACTTAGATCGAGCCCGGCCATTCGCGGCAAATCCTCAAGGGCTTTTTGGGCAAGGACATCGGCTTTTTGGCCATTCAGGGCCTGATGCGACAAAATCACCGCATTCATTGCCCCGGCATGGCGAATATGACGCACCAATGCGCGGGTATCCACGCCCCGTATTCCCATCAGACGCCGAGCAAGCATGTATTCCTGCAGTGTCGAATCGGCCATGGGCCTGGAGTGCTTCTCGGAGAAATTACGGACGATCACCCCACTAATTTGAACGTCCCCGGATTCTTGGTCAGAAGCATACGCCCCGTAATTACCCAGATGGACGTAATTATGAACCAACAATTGCCCTTTGTAGGAGGGGTCGGTAAACATTTCCTGGTAACCGGTCATGGACGTATTGAAGCAAAGCTCCCCACCACATTGACCTGCATCAAAACCTATAATCCAACCATCAAAAACGCGACCATCCTGCAAATGCAGGGAACCCCGGATTTGTTTTGTATCTGTCATACCGCAAAAATAGGCTTCGGTCACCCAATACCTCTCCAGGATATCCCAAGAAAAACCCCGCCGAAGCGGGGTTTTCAAAGGATTCTAAGCTTTGGACTCTTCGTCGGATGCCGCTGAGGCCTCCTGATCGGCCGCTGCTTCGGGTTCTGCCGCTGCTTCGGGTTCCACGATCTCCTCCACAGCAACCGGAGCCACCTCCTCCACCATGGTGGAAACTTCCTCTACAATGGGGGTAGCTACGGCAGCAACAGCAGCCACATCAGGAGCGGAGGCCGTTGAGGCGGTGGTGGCTTTTTTGCCGGACCGGCTACGACGAGTGGTCTTGGCTTTGCGAGATGCAGAATCGGCCAACAAAAGTTCGTTGAAATCCACCAATTCCATCATACACATTTCGGCAGCATCCCCTAAACGAAAACCGGTTTTGATAATCCGGGTATAACCGCCAGGACGCGATGCGATTTTTTCGGCAATGTTGCCAAACAACTCCTTGACCGCTTCTTTGTCTTGCAAATCAGCAAATACCATACGACGATTGTGCATCGTATCGGATTTGGAACGGGTCAAAACGGGTTCAACAAACTTTCTCAATTCTTTGGCCTTCGCCAATGTCGTGTTGATTCGTTTGTTGAGAATCAAAGAGACGGCCATATTGCGGAGCATCGCCTTGCGATGACCGTAGGTCCGACTGAGGTGGTTTATGGTATTTCCGTGGCGCATAGCGTTGTCTTTAGCGGAGCTTGGTTAGGTTCCGGGGCTTCTTAATCTTCGTCGAGTTTGTATTTGTG
>JBJTSS010000097.1:0-6195 GCA_046079785.1 Bacteroidota bacterium | reverse complement strand
GCAAGTTGGTATCCGAGGGGGGAGGGTAGCGGGAACGGAATTTTTGCTGTTCGTCAAGCCGAATCCCTTCACCAGGCGTATCTCATTGCGGGGCGCAGGGTAGCTGTTGATTTGATGTCGGTTCACCCCCTGGGATGGACGGGACGTGAGATCCAACGAAAGGATGAATGGGGGGAAGAGGTCCAGCATTCCGTGGGGGTACGTCATTGGGTTAGCACTTACCGGGACGGTCAAGGGGGGCTGCTTTCCATTATACGACAAGGTTTGGGCTGGATTCGCCTGCTTCGTGCTTACCGCACCTACCACCGCGGTGGTCCGACCGTGGTTGTCGCTCAAGTGGCTTGGAAGGCAGCCGTCGTGGCCTATTTTATCGGCAGCCCATACGGTGTGATCGAACATTGGTCTGGTTTTTTGGTTTCCCATCCACCCCTTGGCGGCCTATCCCAACGGTGGACGCGGTTCGCCTTGCGGGGTGCTCGTTCGGTTAGCGCGGTGTCCACCTGGCTTGCCCAAGGCATGAAGGCGTTCTGTCCGGGTCTGACCGTGCAGATCATGCCCAACGTGATCGACGAAGTGTTTTGGAATCGAGCAAAAGAACCTGCGGGTATTCGCCAGGCCTCTTGTTTTTTGCATGTTTCGGATTTGGCCGAGATCAAAAACCCTGCCTTGCTTTTTGAAGCATGGGAACAAAGCGGATTGGCCCAGCAAGGTTATCGCCTTCGCGTTGCCGGCGAATACCCGGAATCAAGGCAGGCCACTTTTGCATCGGTGATGGGCGTGGATTGGTTGGGTGTTCTAGAGCCTTCTCTCTTGTGTTATGAAATGCAGGCTTGTCGTGCTTTTTTGTTGACGAGTCGTCACGAAACGTTTTCCCTTTTGGCCGCCGAGGCCTTGCTTAACGGCTGCGCATTGTGGGTCTCCTACCCGCCCTTGCAGGCTTTTTATGAAGGATTGGAAGGCCTCAAGAAGGTGCGTGATCACGAGGTATCCACCTGGGCCAAGGCTCTGCAAAACGATGTTAATCAAGAGTATACGCCATGGGATTCGCCAGAAGCCATCGAGAAGGTGCGTCAACGACTGCATTCGTTCCGCTCCATGGCTGCCGGTACGGCTTTGATGACCTGGATTGATAGCTGGAAACCATGAAAGCGGTTTCCCTGACGTTGTTTTTTCGGGTAGGTCAAACCATGGGTTCGATCGCCATGGTATGGTTAACCGCCGCGTGGATGGGGCCGGTTTTACGGGGCCAAACATCGTGGTTAAATACCCTGGTTCAAGCTGCTGTTTTGCTGAGCGGCTTCGGGGCTGGATCCGGAATGTTGTACGCGGCATCCCGTGCCCGTCGCCAAGATTTGCTGGCTTGGTTGGGTATTTCATCGGTCGTAGCGGCCCTGACGGTGGTCCTGTTGGGCATCCTGAGTGGTGGATGGGGATCGTACCGTGAGCCCTTGGTTTGGGCCTTGGGTTTGGTGGCCCTTTCGTTTTTGCAGTCTTGGTTATCCGGCCAAAGGGCTTTGGCTTTGGGTCAGGGTTCCTTGGACAGGGACCGCTGGACAGGGACCGCCACGACAGTTTTTCCTGCTTTGGGATTGGGCCTGTGTTATGGTTTGGATTTTGATCCAAGCTTGGAATTGTACCTCGTGGTCTTGGTTTTGGCCCTGCTTTTGGTAACCGCTTTGTTGGCCATTCAAATTCGGTCAAGCCGAGTCCAGGCCTCCGATGATGTGAACCATCGTGCCTTGGTTCCCACGAAGGAACTTGGGGGACTCTTGTGGTCCAAAAATCGTTGGACGGCTACCGCGAATGCGGCTCAGTTTTTGGTCTATCGCTTTCAGTATGTGGTCTTGCTTTCGGGATTTGGCGAGGCTACGCTGGGTATTTATTCGGTAGCCGTGGTCGGCGCGGAAACCTTATGGTTGATTACCCAATCCTATTCGACCGTGCTTTTGGCTCGTTGGTCGGCCCATCGAGGAGAACCGAGCACGGCGATGGTTCAACAGTCCTGGCGATGGTCTTTGCAGGCCTTGGCTTGGACATTAGTCGCCGTTTCTGGCCTGTTGGGATTCCCTGATGCTTGGATACGTGGGATTTTAGGCCCGGAATACACGGTTTTGGGTCGTTGGTGGTGGTATATGGCCCCGGGAATTCTGGCTTTATCGTGGAGCAATGTTTTGATTCATCATTTTACCGCTTTGGGCAGGGTTCGGGTTTCTTTCTATTCCTCGGTTTTTTCGGCCTTGTTTAACGTCGTGGGTTTGACCTACGCGCTCCGGGTCTATGGCGTCGAGGGGTTGGCCTCGTGGTGGTCCCTGGTTTTGGTTCTCAATGCCTTTGCGGTGGGGGGCTATTTTTTGAATACCTACCGGTCTTATCTTTGGCCTCCTTCCGAATAGAGGCCCAAAAGCCGGGTTGGAAATACGGTGGCTGTAGCTCAGTAGGTTAGAGCATCAGATTGTGGTTCTGAGGGCCGTGGGTTCGAATCCCATCAGCCACCCTCCGCGTTTTCGGGTCCAAGCAGGCCTATTCCGGTAAGCGGACTCGGACTATTTCGATTTTGGACCCCAGGTTTCGGTAGCCCAAATCAAAACAGCAATAGGTCGGGGTTTTTTCCCGCAAGGTTTCGGTATGGGTATGGTATTTGAATCGGTATCCCCGGTCCTCCAGCGATGCCTTGTTAACTACTTTGCCTGATTCGGCTAATTTTAGGCATTCTTCAAGGATTTTACGATTCTTTCTTAACATTTTTTGAATATTCATCACCTGCCTTAGGCCATTTCCATAGTGCTTATGGTAGTGAATATTACGACAATAGTCATCGCAGAATTTTTTGTCGCTGCGCCCCTGCAGAGCTGCTCCGCATTGTAGGCATGTTCGGGACTTCATAATTGTTGATAAACGCAAACCTACGGGTCGTCACTTTGGCTCATTCGAACTTTGTTTTTGTTCTCCAATTCTTTAACCTTTTAACCAAAATACCATGGGAAACATCCGAAATCAAGTCCGACTAATCGGTAATCTGGGGCGAGACCCCGAATACCGGGAAATCAGTAACGGACGCAAAATGACCCGCTTTAGCCTGGCCACCAACGAGTATTATGTTGGCGATCAAGGCGAAAAAATGGCCGAAACCCAATGGCACCAGGTCGTGGCTTGGGGCAAGCTGGCAGAAATCTGCGAAAGGCTCCTTCACAAAGGCTCCGAAGTCGTATTGGACGGTCGCCTCAATACCCGATCCTACAACGACAAGGAGGGGGTTCGACGTTCCTATACCGAAGTCGTCGCCTTGGAAATGGCGGTCATGGATCGAAAACCGGTCGATAACGAATCCGATGCTGAATCCAACGATGAAAATTCCTGATCCTATCGAAGGACCACAAATTTACCGTTGTAAACGCGGTCCGATTCCAGATCGGTAACACTAAAAAGATAAATACCTGCCTGAATACTTTGCTTGCTATCGGAAAGTATATCCCAGGCATGCTCACCCCCGGCCATCACCGTTTGATCAGGATTGCCCGCGTATTCGACAAACCATTGGGCTTGACTCCCGTTAAAGTCTTGGCCGGCATGGTGTTGGAGAGAAGCTACGGGGTCTCCTGCCAGGGTGTAAATAGTAATCTGGCAGCGGGGTGGTAAGTTATAAAAAATCAATTTCCTTGATCGGGCATTGCTGCCATCCCAGGCGGCTGCAAGGCGGTAGGGGTTGGGATAAACGCCGATCTCCAAGGGGGCTTGGGGGTCAGATTGTCCAGGAGTTCCAGGAAACAAACGGCGCAGGGAACTGCTCCGTGAACTTTCCAGGGACTCCAAACCTACGGCGGCATTGCCTCGGTCAAAGGCGGTCAAGGCACAGAGGTATTGCCAACCCGGTAGCAGGCGACCCACACGGTACCGGTAACGGTAGAGGACCGTGTCGCCATCAAATTGAACAGGGACGTCCAATCGTACCGCATCAAAACCGTTGTTAAATCCGATAGAATTCCCGGATGAATCCCATTGGGCAGTCAAATTCATGCGTGCTGCCGCATCTGGGTACCGATCATCCCCCGGTTTACTTAAGTAGAGGCGGTACCCTTCAAAGTCTTGTACTTTGGTGATGGGATCGATCGACTTTTCGGCCTCGCTATCCCAATACAGTTCCAGGCCTTCTTGGGTAAATTCGGCTCTCATTTTGGGTTGCTTTGGAGGCTCCGGTAACACAAAACGATCCAAGGTGCCGTTGCCGTTGAGATCCTCGCCGGAATCCATGACGCCGTTTGCGTTGGTGTCTTCGCCCAAAAAGGTTCGCTGTGCCCAACCCAAGTTGTTGCGTAGGTCCGCTCTGGAAGCATACGAATCCGGTACCTGATCCGGACGACGGGGCGCACAGACAAAAGCGACATAATAGTCCAGGCTTTGGCCACTATCAATCCTGGCAAAAGGCCCGGCCCCCAGCAGCTGAACTCGATTTCCCGGAACCTGTAGGTTAGCGCTAGGTCCAAAATTTCCACGGTTACGCAGACGATCGTAACGTTGTAAATCGCTGGTTGGGGCGGCTTGGTTGTATATCCAATAATTGGGGTGGACTTTGAAACCTGGACTTGCAGGGGAATTGGGGTGATAAAAGGTTCCGTTCAACTCAGCTCCCAAGAATTGTATGGCACCGTAGGAATTTGCAAAGCCAGCATCATCCCCGGTCACGTGGAAGGCGTAGATGGCTTGGAGTGAATCCTCGGCCCCCACCGATCCTTTGTTAAAGAAGGCTCCCCCCCGATCGTTGGTGACATTGACATTTCGAACCACCAAATCGCTCCAAATCCCGGTATACAACGAATCCCAGGGCAAGGGACCCAGGTTGGTGATGCGATAGCGGAGGACCGTGAAATAATCCGCAAAAGGAAAATTCCAAGCCAAACTGTTGAGTTGCACCTTTGTGTTGAGGGGCAAAAGGTGGTTGGCGATGGGTTGACCCGACCCCGGAACATAGGTAAGGGAATCGGTAAAATGAAGTTCAAATTCCTGGTGAGCTAAGGCCGAAAGGGAGTAATTGGGATTTCCGGGTAAACTGGACTTTTCCAAAACGGGCCAGCCGGGCAAGGGACTAAATTCAAAACCGGCTTTTCCCGCGGCATAGCCGGATGCATCATCCAGCGATCCGGTCGATACCGAAAGCTGTCCGCCACGGTAGGCTCCTAGCCAGAGCCCGGCTTCAAATAGATGTTCAACGCCAGAGTTTAGGGGGTACTCCATCGAAGGGAGCCCTTGAGGTTCGTTTCGTACGTTGGGCCGTCCTATCGTTCCGGCATTGGTAAGATGAAGGCCCATTTGCCCGACTTGAACACTTTTTTCCTCAAATTGGGCCTGGACAGGCTGGCTAAACAACATAGCTATCCAAACCAAGATCCCAAGTGACCATGGTGATCCGAAAGCGGATTTGGAGCCAGAACATGCGGTGATGGGAGGGGGATTCAGCATGCGGTAAAATTAGGTTCAAGCAACCTTGCTAAGGCTCTGTAAATAGGCTTTGGATTCGTTTGGACCGCATTGCATTAGTAAGTCCATGATGCTCAACCCAGATACAAAACCGAGGCGGTCTTCAAAATGTTGGTAGTAGGGCAGGGTCAATGGTTTTTGGTTCCAGGTCATGAGCCTACTCCGTTCAATGCGCATCCGTTGAGGTGCCCACGGGTGTTTCAGTTTTTTCATGATATAATCCAAAACGCGGAGGTTATAATCCAGCAGGAAGGCATCGGGCTTGAGAATGAGGTTTTCGAAGTCGTCGGACCAGTAGTCAAAATAAGGTGCCCGACGGTAGGTGTTCAGCAGGCGCTTCCAGTGGGCGGTGGACCACGATGGAGGGGAGACCAAACGGGTTGATCCCAAGGATTGATGATGGCTGCGACCTCCAGCGATGGGTAGGCTCATCAGAAGGGAGCCGCCGGGATCCAGGATACGGTACCGGTTCATCCCTCCGGCTTTGACAAACGGGGCATCGGGGTCAAAGCAGACCTCCTTCAAATGCATTAGTTTTGCTACCCAGGATACCTCCGGCCAGCAGTACAAAGGAAGGTGGTATCCTCCTAAATCACTTTGATTAACGTGCGCATCCACCATATTTGGGTCAACAGGTTCACAAAACTAAGCCTGCTTGGGCTGCTCTTCTTGGGGAGCAATCGGGATCTTTTGGCGATGGATCTGGCGGTACTTCCTAGCGTT
>JBJTSS010000096.1:0-4657 GCA_046079785.1 Bacteroidota bacterium | reverse complement strand
TGTCTATACGGGTGTAGCTCAATTGGCAGAGCGATGGTCTCCAAAACCATAGGCTGGGAGTTCGAGTCTCTCCACCCGTGCTGAACGAATGTCGCCTGCTTGATTGCCCAAATCCCATAAACCATGAACAAAATCATCGCTTACGTTAAAGATTCTCGGGAAGAGCTGCTCCGCAAGGTTAGTTGGCCAACTTGGGAGCAATTGCAGGATTCCCTTATGGTGGTACTGGTTGCTTCTCTGTTGTTCTCGCTCTTGATTTACCTCATGGACGTGGGCTTTTCGTCTTTGCTCAGCGCTTTTTATCATTTATTTCAATAAACCCGCCGTTCGTTACGTCAACGGTAAGACATCGCAAAGGATATGGACTTAAAATGGTATGTAGTTCGCGCCATTAGCGGCAAGGAACGCAAGGCCAAGGAATGCCTTGAATCCGAGATTGCCTACAACGGCATGGCGGACCTGGTTTCCCAGATCCTTATTCCTTTGGAAAAGGTTTTGCAGCTCAAAAACGGCAAAAAGGTCATCAAGGAACGGAATATTTTGCCAGGTTACATCTTATTGGAAGCTAACCTGGAAATCAACCCGGATCTGAATTCTGTTATCACCCAAACCCCCAACATCATTGGATTTTTGGGTGGCGACAAGCCAACCCCGATGCGTGAATCCGAGATTAACCGGATGTTGGGTAAGGCCGATCAGGTGGCCGAACAAGGGGAGACCATGGTCAATCCTTACCGCATGGGCGAATCGGTCAAGGTCATGGACGGACCATTCAACGAATTCATCGGTGTTATCGAAGAAATCAACGAAGAAAAGAAAAAACTCAAGGTGATGGTCAAAATCTTCGGAAGACGCACCCCCATTGAACTCAACTTTATGCAGGTCGAAAAAATCTCTTAAATCGAAGGCATAAACCCACCACACTAACGACAAGCTACCATTATGGCCAAGGAAATTTCAGCTTTCATCAAACTACAGATCAAAGGCGGCGCTGCCAATCCAGCACCTCCGGTTGGACCGGCTTTGGGTTCCAAAGGGGTCAATATCATGGAATTCTGCAAGCAGTTTAATGCCAGAACCCAGGAAAAGGCAGGCAAAGTTCTGCCGGTGGTCATCAGCGTTTATGCGGATAAGTCCTTTGATTTTATCGTCAAAGCCCCACCCGTTGCGGTGCAGCTCATCGAAGCCTCCAAAGTTGCCAAAGGTTCCGCAGAACCCAACCGCAAAAAGGTAGGTCAAGTAACCTGGGATCAGGTAAAAACCATCGCCGAGGACAAGATCCAGGATATGAATGCTTTCAAGATTGAATCTGCGATGAAAATGGTTGCCGGTACCGCCCGAAGTTTGGGTTTAACCGTCACTGGCACCGCTCCTTGGGAAGTTTAACTTATTAATTGTACTATCGTGCCTGCACTAACCAAAAATCAAAAAAAGGCTCAAGGTCAAATTGAGGCCGACAAAGCCTATCGCCTGAATGAGGCCAGCGAGCTGGTCAAAAAGGTGACGTTCACCAAGTTTGATGCTTCGGTGGATGTGAACATTCGTTTGGGTGTTGATCCTCGCAAAGCCAATCAAATGGTCCGTGGTATTGTTACCTTGCCCCACGGTACTGGTAAAGTGGCCCGGGTTTTGGTCCTTTGCAACCCCGACAAAGAAGCCGAAGCCAAAGCCGCTGGCGCTGACTTTGTGGGATTGGATGAGTTTATTACCAAAATCGAAGGGGGATGGACCGACGTGGATGTGATAATTACCCAGCCCGGTATTATGGCCAAAGTTGGTCGTTTGGGTCGGGTTTTGGGTCCCCGCGGTTTGATGCCCAACCCCAAAACAGGGACCGTAACCGACGATGTGGCCAAGGCGGTGACCGAGGTCAAAGGCGGTAAGATTGATTTCAAAGTGGACAAATTTGGTATCGTTCATGCAGGGATAGGCCGCGTTTCTTTTTCGCCCAAGCAATTGGAAGAGAATGCAATCGAATTGATTCAAACCATTGTCCGACTCAAACCTTCGGCTGCCAAGGGCACTTACATCAAGAGCATTTACCTTTCATCAACCATGAGCCCAGGGATATGCATTGAACCTAAGTCCATCCCCGGCGCTTAATTTTTTCTAACGAACCTCTTAAAAGTATACTCAGCGATGACCAGAGATGAAAAACGCGAAGCGATTGACGACCTCGCGACCAAAATTGCCGCCAGTCCTTTTTTCTATTTGGCGGATTCGTCTTCACTGAATGTGGAGACCACCAACAAGTTCCGCCGTCTTTGTTTTCAGCGCGGTGTAGAATTTCGTGTTGTCAAAAACACCTTGTTGCGCAAGGCCATGGAACAGGTCGGGGAGGGTTATTCTGACCTTTTTCCTACGCTTAAGGGTGCAACATCGATTTTGATTGCCGAACAGGGCAATATCCCAGCGCGCATGCTTAAGGAATTCCGTAAGGAGTCCGAAAAACCTGTTCTCAAAGCGGCCTATATTGATTCAGCGATTTATATCGGTGATCATCAATTGGATGCCCTGACCAACATCAAATCCAAGAACGAATTGATTGGCGAAATGATTGGCCTGTTGCAGTCTCCAGCCCGCAATGTGGTTTCGGCTTTGCAGTCCGGCGGTTCCAAACTGGGCGGTATTGTCAAAACCTTGCAATCCAGAGCAGCCTAATTTTTTTCTCGAGCTTCCATTCCCTTTTCATATAAAAATTCAATTTAATTAACCAACCCCAAAAATCACAATCATGGCAGATCTCAAAGCTTTCGCTGAACAATTGGTAAACCTCACGGTCAAGGAGGTCAACGAACTCGCCGCTATCCTCAAGGACGAGTACGGTATTGAACCCGCTGCTGCGGCCGTTGTCGCAGGTCCTGCTGCAGGCGGTGGTGGCGATGCCCCTGCTGCTGCTGCAGCTCAAACTGAATTTGATGTTATCCTCAAGGAAGCCGGCGCCAACAAGTTGGCCGTCGTCAAATTGGTGAAGGACCTAACCGGTTTGGGCCTCAAAGAAGCCAAGGAATTGGTGGATAGCGCTCCCAAAACCGTCAAGGAGAAGTGTCCGAAGGACGAAGCCGATGCCCTCAAATCCAAATTGGAAGAGGCCGGTGCTCAGGTTGAGGTAAAGTAATTCCTCCCGGCATTGTGGGCTGTGGGGGCGAAAACGAGGTTTTCGCTTCCACAGCCGTTTGTGTTTTGTTTCGGTATATCTTCTAAATCCCAACCCCTTGGCCACCAAAACCACCCCCGAAGGACGCATTACCTTTTCTTCTGTCCTGAATCCTCTGGATTATCCTGACTTCTTGGATATCCAGCTCAAATCTTTCAAAGACTTTTTTCAGCTGGAGACCCTTCCAGAACATCGTCAGTACGATGGCCTGTACCGGGTCTTTGCCGAAAATTTTCCTATATCGGACACCCGCAACAATTTCGTACTGGAGTTTTTGGATTACTTCGTGGATCCACCCCGCTACAGCATCGAAGAATGTATTGAAAGGGGTTTGACCTACAATGTTCCCCTCAAGGCCAAACTCCGGCTTTCTTGCAATGACAAGGAGCACGAGGATTTTGAGACCATTGAGCAGGAGGTTTATTTGGGTCTAATACCGTACATGACCACCAAGGGAACCTTTGTGATTAACGGTGCCGAAAGGGTGATTGTATCGCAATTGCACCGTTCGCCCGGTGTCTTTTTTGGACAAACCCTGCATAGTAACGGGTCCAAGCTTTATTCAGCCCGGATTATTCCGTTTAAGGGATCATGGATTGAATTCGCGACGGATGTGAACAACGTTATGTATGCCTACATTGATCGCAAAAAGAAATTCCCGGTAACCACCCTGCTTCGGGCTATTGGTTACACTTCGGACAAAGATATTTTGAACATTTTTGATTTGGCTGATGAAGTCAAAGTCAGTAAAACAGCCCTCAAAAAAGTCGTTGGCCGCAAGTTCGCTGCCCGCGTTCTCAAGAGCTGGGTGGAGGATTTTGTGGATGAGTCAACCGGTGAAGTGCAAAATCTCAGCCGTAACGAAATTTTGATTGAGCGGGATGTGGTTTTGGAAGATTCCATGATTGATTTGATTGTAGAGGCCGGCGTCAAGAATATCATTCTTCACAAAGAGGATGTGCTGATTGGCGACTACTCCATCATCTTCAATACCTTGAACAAGGATATTTCCAATTCCGAAACCGAGGCCCTTAATCACATTTACAAGCAATTACGGAACGCTGATCCACCGGATGACGAGTCGGCGCGTCAAATCATTGAGAAATTGTTTTTCTCGGATAAGCGTTATGATTTGGGGGAAGTGGGTCGTTATCGGATCAACCGCAAGTTGGGCATGCAGACCTCCACAGAGGTTCGTGTTTTGACCAAGGATGATATTGTAGCGATTGTTAAGTACCTCATTCAGTTATCCAATTCCAAAGCGGATGTGGATGATATTGATCACTTGAGCAATCGCCGCGTTCGTACGGTGGGTGAACAATTGTTCGCCCAGTTTGGCGTGGGTTTGGCTCGTATGGCCAGAACCATCCGCGAGCGCATGAATATTCGGGATAACGAGGTCTTTGCACCTACCGATTTGATTAATGCAAGGACCCTCAGCTCGGTCATTAATTCCTTCTTTGGAACCAACCAGCTCAGTCAGTTCATGGATCAAACCAA
>JBJTSS010000095.1:0-6619 GCA_046079785.1 Bacteroidota bacterium | reverse complement strand
GATTGTCCTTGGCATATTGTTGCATTGATGGTGGTATGAGGGCCTACTGGAAAAACCTGAATTTGAGCATTTTGAAAAGTAATCCCTTGAATGGGGGCAAAAAAAGCGCCGGTCAATTGACTGGACGACGTAACCCATGTTAACGTGTCTATCAAAGAACTTGTTGCTCGAAAGCGAAGTCGGCAAACCGTCCCGTTGATAGGTATAGTTGACAAATTGAACCAAGCGAAGGACCAATTTGAATCAACTTGACTGTAAGCAATTTGGGCTGATCCTAAGCGTGAATCCAAACTATCGATTCCCAAATAGGTTAAACCCACGGATGGAAGCGATAAATTCAGGGAAACTCCTGCTATTCCTGGGGCGCCACTAATCCGTATAGGTACGGAAATAGTATCGCCTACACAGGAATTTCGGCCAACCAAGGTGACGGTTTGGGCTAAAGATGAAAAACGCGATGAGGCAACTATCAGAGTTAGTAAAACCACTGATTTAAACCAAAATACCTTGAGCATGGGGTGGGGATTTTGGCAAAGCTACTCCATCCCCCATTCGGTTAATTGGATTTCCGACTCTTTATCAATAAATGGTATTGATAAAAAATAAATTATTTATAAATAATTACTTATCAAGTAATTATAAATCTAATTTTGATTAAAATGGATTTTCAAACTTGGTCTCCAGCCTCGCCAGCACGGCGGGGGAAATGGCGGGGGATGGGGAGGGCTGCAAATCGGCCCGTAACAAATGAAGTAAACCGCTGACAACCCGGTGTTCTTCTTGAAGCGAAGCATCGGAAATCAGGTGGTGCTCAAAGGCGCCTACCCGGTCGGCGGGTAGCTCGTCAAAAACATACAAAAGAAGCTGTTCCTGGAGGGTCGTGTTTTCGTTCATAGGCTGTTTTGTTCCTATTAACGAAGCATACGTCTTTTTCTTATCCAAAAAATAAAACCCTCCTCATGCCGAAACAACACGCGCCTGACCGCGCCAGGCCCCTTTTAGAGGTTAATCCCCTTCTGGTGAATGAGTTTGCGAAGATTGCTGAGGGCGTAGCGCATCCGGCCCAAAGCCGTGTTGATGCTGACCCCGGTGGCGTCGGCGATTTCCTTGAAGCTCAAATCCCCGTAAATCCTCATGATAAGGACCTCGCGTTGCTCCTCCGGGAGGCGGGCCACCAGTTGTTTGACCTTGGCCAGGCTTTGTTTTTGCATCAATTTGTCTTCGGCATGCAATTCCGAATCGCTCATACGGGCAAGCGGATCCCAATCGTCGTTGGCACGGACCAAAGGCATGCGGCTGTTCCGGCGAAAATGGTCAATGCATAGGTTGTGGGCAATGCGCAGTATCCAAGGCAAAAACTTGCCTTCTTCGTTGTAGCGACCGGCCTGAAGAGTCTGCATCGCCTTAACAAAGGTGTCCTGAAACAAATCCTCGGCCAGTTCTTGGTGCCGAACCAGCTGGTAGATGGTGGTGAAAATGCGGGTTTTGTGACGGTGCATTAACACCGACATGGCGGCCTGTTGGCCTGATACATAGCGCCGAATCAGCTCCTGATCGCTAACGCCCATGACTTGTGAAGACATAGAGAGGGGTTTAGGTTAGCGTAGGGTCTGTTCCGATAGGCGTTATGGGTTTTATAGGTCCTTGTTGGTAACGAAGTTAAACCAAACTTTTTGAATTCCCAAGCCTATTCTCATTTTTGTTTTGGGGGCTTCGTCCGCACCTTTGCAATCGCCTTTGCAGAACTCGCCCTGCATGGGTTGGACCATGCCCGCCAAAACCCCTGCCAAAACCGCCAAAACCGCCAAAACCAGCGCAAAGACGCCCGATACCCTGACAAAACCCTTGGACCGCGGCGGGATCGAAATCCGCAATGCCCGAATGCACAACCTGCGCGGTATCGATGTCACCCTGCCCCGACATCAATTGGTGGTGGTCACCGGGTTATCGGGTTCGGGCAAGTCCAGCTTGATTTTTGATACCCTCTATGCCGAGGGGCAGCGCCGCTACGTGGAGAGTCTTTCGTCCTATGCCCGGCAATTTCTGCAACGAATGCCCAAGCCCGAAGTGGACGATATCCGGGGCCTGAGCCCGGCCATGGCCATTGACCAGCATCACTTATCCCGAAATCCACGCTCCACGGTGGGGACCACCACCGAGATCTACGATTATTTCCGCCTGCTCTTTGCCCGCTGCGGGCATACCCTGGATCCCCAAAGCGGGGAGGAAGTCAAAGCCTACCGCACCGAAGACCTGCTCAAAGAACTGCGAGAGCTCTATACCCAAAGCGGGCATAAGGCCCAGGAATTGTTGGTGCTATGCCCTCTAACGGCACTGGAAGCTAGCCACAAGGATCGTGATGGCTTTACCATGTACCTGAACGAATTGCTCCAGAGAGGCTATACCCGTCTCTGGTCCGAAGGGAACTTACTCAAATTGGAATCCCTGCTGGAGCCTTCAGGGCGCTCGGCCCCCAAAATCCCCAAATCCCTGCACCTGGTCCTCGATCGGTTGGTCCGTGAACCCATCAACCCCCTTTCCCCGGCGGCCACTTCGGATTTTCCGGAATCCCGCTTGTCCGAAGCAATCGAGCAGGCTTGGGTCGAAGGGGATGGGGTCGCCTGCCTCCTTTGGAACGGGTCCTACCGCTCGTACAGTCGCCGCTTTGAATCCGAGGGGAGAACCTTTGAACCGCCTTCCCTCGCTCTTTTCAATTTTTCGGGACCCTACGGGGCCTGTCCGCGATGCGAGGGCTTTGGGTCCATTCTGGGCATCGACCCGGACCTGGTGATTCCAGACAAAAGACGTAGCATCTACGACGGGGCCATCGCGCCTTGGAAAGGCGAAAAAATGAGTGAGTGGAACGAGGCCTTGATTGCTTCTGCCGCCAAATTTCGATTTCCTATCCACAAACCCTACCAAGACCTGAGCGACGAATTCAAAGAAGTGTTATGGAAAGGAAACAAGCACTTTGATGGTCTGGATACTTTCTTTCGAATGCTCGAAGAAAATACTTACAAAATCCAATACCGTGTTATGTTATCCAGGTACCGGGGCAAAACCACTTGTCCCGATTGCAAGGGAACACGGTTGCGCAAAGACGCCGCCTGGGTTCACCTCTTGGGTCAGGACGGGAGCAGCTGGAATTTGCATCAATTGTTGACCTTACCGGCCGGAGATTTGTTACGGCTCATGCGGGATTTTCGGATCCAAGAACAAGACGCAGAAGCCGCGCGAAGACCGCTGGAAGAAATTATTAGACGTTTGGGGTACCTCTGTGATTTGGGGCTGGAATACCTGAGCATGCACCGCCTGAGCAACAGCCTTTCGGGCGGCGAGGCGCAACGCATCAAACTCGCCACCACCCTGGGCAGCAACTTGGTAGGTTCTCTCTATGTACTTGACGAGCCCAGCATCGGCCTGCACCAAAGGGATAGCCGACGCTTGGTGCAATTGCTGTACCAACTGCGAGATTTGGGCAATACGGTGGTGGTGGTGGAGCACGAGCCGGATCTCATCATGGCCGCCGATCATGTGGTGGATATCGGGCCGGGGGCCGGGCATTTGGGCGGGGAATTGGTTTTTGCGGGAACCGTTACCGAACTCCTTCAATCCCCGGTCAGCTTAACCGCGGCGTACCTCAACGGCACCCGCCGTATGCCCGACCCCCCGGCCCCCAAAAAGCACCCTCATCGAATCATCCTGGAAGGCGCCGGCCTGCACAATCTTCAGCGCATCAGCATCGAAATCCCGCTGGGTACGTTATGCAGTGTTAGCGGGGTTAGCGGTTCGGGAAAATCCAGCCTGATCAAAGGTGTTTTGTACCCGGCCTTGGCCAATGCCCTTGGCCAGGACCCGGCCAAAGCCGGACCCCATGATCGTCTGCACGGGGATTTGCATCGGCTCACCTTCGTGGAAATGGTGGACCAACACCCTATTGGCAAGTCCTCCCGCTCCAACCCGGCCACTTATTCCAAAGCCTACGATCCCATCCGAACTCTTTTTGCCTCCCAGGGACTGAGTAAACAACGGGGTTACAAAGCGTCCCACTTTTCGTTCAATGTCGAAGGGGGTGGTCGCTGCGAAACCTGCCAAGGCGAAGGGCAGGTCACCGTCTCCATGCAATTTTTGGCCGACCTGCATTTGGCCTGCGAAGCCTGCAAAGGCCTACGCTTCCAAGAAGACCTCCTTGAGGTTCGTTACCGCAGTAAGCATATCGCCGAAGTCCTGGCCATGACCATCGCCGAGGCCTTGGAGTTTTTTGCTGACCGACCCGAAATTGCGGGTAGGCTGCAGCCTTTGGCCGATGTGGGCATGGGTTATGTGCCGTTGGGTCAATCCTCCACCACCTTCTCCGGGGGCGACGCCCAACGCATCAAACTGGCCTCTTATTTGGTTCGGGGACAAAAGGATGGGGCGGGTTTGTTTCTTTTTGACGAACCGACCACCGGTCTGCACCTCCACGATATCGCCCAATTGCTCAGCGCTTTTCGGGCGCTAATCGCCAACGGTCACAGCGTTTTGGTCATCGAACACAACCCCGAAGTTTTGATGGCCTCGGATTGGGTCCTGGACCTGGGCCCCGAAGGCGGAACCGGAGGAGGGCAAGTGGTCTTTGCGGGCACTCCCCAAAACCTGGTTCTCAACGGCCAAGGGCATACCGCTTCGGCCCTCCGAAGTCGCCCCAACCAAGGGTCCTAGACCCGACCTTTGTGCATGCCAAGGTTCCTCGCCCTGGATTACGGCCGACGACGTTGCGGCCTTGCGCATTCGGATCCGGGTGGCGTGATCGCTACCCCGCTGGACACGGTGGATACCCCCGAATTATGGAACTACCTCCGACAATACCCGTTTTGGGAAAACCTGGACGGCATGGTGGTGGGCCTTCCTCTGCAGGTTAACTCCGAGCCCTCCGAAAACGCCGCGCGGACCTTGGCCTTTTGCGCCCAATTGCATAAACGCCGACCCACCCTTCCGCTCTACCTTTTGGACGAACGATTTACCTCCAGCCTTGCCCACCAAAGCTTGTTGGAATCGGGCGCCTCCAAAGCCACCCGCAGACGCAAAGACCTGGTGGATCGAATAGCGGCGGTTCTCCTTCTTCAGGATTTTTTGGAAATGCATAACAACGATCGCCTACATCACCTTACCCGCTTCGAAAACCAAACCAACCCATGATACTACCCATCGTCCTTTACGGTGACCCGGTTCTGCAGCAACGAGCCGCGGATATTCCAAACACTTACGATGAATTACCCGTCTTGATCCAAAACATGTTTGAAACCATGTACGCTGCCGGGGGCATTGGTCTGGCTGCGCCTCAGGTTGGCCTTTCTTTAAGAATTTTTGTTCTGGATGCCGAACTTGCGGACGAAGAACAGTACCAAGGCTGCAAAATGGTGATCATTAACCCGGAGATTCTGGACCAAAGCGGTGAACCCTGGGCCTATACCGAAGGCTGTTTGAGCATTCCGGAACTGCGCGGGGATGTTATCCGACGGCCCAAAATTCGACTCCGTTACGAGGATGCGGAGCGACGGGTTACCGAAGCTGAATTTGATGGCATGCTGGCCCGGATTATCCAACACGAATACGATCATTTAGAAGGCAAGCTCTTTGTCGACCTCCTGCATCCTTTGCGCCGCCGCCTACTCCAAAAAAAGTTGCAATTGATTCGGAACGGCAAAATGCGACCGGAGTACAAGCACAAGGCCCGCTAGGTTGTAAGCAGGGTTGAATCCTTGTTAATCCTTGCGGCGAAAGTCGCCCCGACGCAGCGCCTGAAAAAATTTGGTCCAGGCTCCAGGGCTCAAGAGGGTACTGGGTATGGGAAAAGCGTTGGGGCCCCCAAACTGGGCAAAGGGCTGTTGACCCCCCGCATAATAGGTTTGGGCAATAACCTTCTGCATGTATAGTTTTTGGTTCTCGGACGCATCCATGCTCATGGCCGATGCTAATTGCACCAACAATTCTTTTTCGAGATTTCGGCGCGCAATGGACGTGGCATCGTCCTTGAGTTCCAAGGCCAAGAATTCCTGGCGAAAAGCCTCTTTGCTTGGCCAGGGATAAACCAAGGCGGTGGGCAAATCAATGGTATCCCGCTCCATCGGGACCAAAACGGAATAAAATTCCTCGTCCAATTTCGGAGGCATCACAAAGGTGGACGACCGATAACCCACGGCCGAAAAAATCAATGAATCTCCCGGCAACAAGACCATCGAAAAGAACCCCTTGAGGTCACTTACGGTGCCCTTGAAACGATTTTTGACCAAAACCGTCGCAAAAGGAACCACGCTCATGCTGTCGGAGGTCAGGGTTAGGCCCGAGAATTGCACCGGCTGGGGAGGGGCTTGGGCATAACTAACCGATCCAAACAACCCTAGAATACACAAAGCGCCCCAAAACCAACCCATTAAACTTCTTCGGATATTGCTACAGGGTTGGCTCATGGTCAAAGATAGGAATTGAAGAGGCCGTGTTTTTTTGTGTCAAAAGATGTCACAAGCAAGGTGCATCTTTGTTTCAAACAACGCAGACCTATGAAAAATAGCGCCCTCAACCGTACCACCATGTTACTCTGGGAGGATTGTATCGAAATGCTGGGGCCCGGTGATTTACC